>CAYOPF010000067.1:0-15951 GCA_964405755.1 uncultured Chloroherpeton sp. | reverse complement strand
GTTACACAGTTAGAAGAACAACCTCTTCCTTCCAAAACATTAATAGAAAAAAATGGTTCCGGTTACTCAATTCGCATTCCTGATAACTTTTCTGCTGAACGTGGACCATCCAAGGGAGTATTGGAATCCAAAAACTACATTGGTACCCGTCGTGCAGATTGTAACATCATCGTCGATGTTGTAGATGCTTCGAAAAATAAAAAGTTAGATAAAATTGTCGAAGATAATCGCGCTTCCTACAAGAACGCAACTCCTTCTAAAACATCAGTTGGAGGTAAAGAAGCGTATTCGATGAATTATTCATTTGGTCGTGATGTATTCTCACGAGTTTATTTTGTTATTAATGGCGATAAACTTTACAGAATTACAATAAATTGGTTCAAAGGTGAAGAAGAAGATTACTTACCAATTTTTGAAGAAAGCTTAAAATCTTTTAAATTCAACTAATTTAAATAAAAATATTAAATTTCCTAAACTTCCGTAGAGTTAAATCTTCGGAAGTTTTTTTAATGTGCCCCCTCTTAAAAAGAGGGGTGAAATAAGAATTGAATTAGATTCTTGCGGATAAGAATGTGGTTTTATTTATAGTTTTAATATTTAAGGTGTTTCAGTATTACTAAAACATTCCGAATTCTGTTGAGTTATTTTTGTTGCGAGATTCTTAGGCAATAGTGTTGATATATTCTTCCACTTTTTTCGAAAGTAGTTCATCGCTTGTTGCCAAAATTCTTACCGCTAATAATCCAGCATTTTTTGCATTACCAATAGCAACTGTTGCGACGGGAATTCCTGCTGGCATCTGCACGATACTTAGCAACGAATCCAATCCGCTAAGTGATTTGGATTGAACTGGAACTCCAATAACGGGCAAGGAAGTGTAGGATGCGGTCATTCCGGGCAAATGAGCAGCTCCGCCTGCACCAGCTATAATAACTTTGATCCCTCTGCCAGCTGCGGTTTTGGCGTATTGCGCCATATCGTCGGGGGTTCGATGGGCCGAAACTACTTTAATCTCGTGTGGAATATCGAAATCTTTTAATATTTCCGAGGCTTGTTTCATCGTTGGGTAATCCGAGTCGCTACCCATAATAATTCCAACTAAAGGTGATTTCATCTATTTATTCCTTTTTTCAATTGCTTTAATAATTAATCGTTCGCATAGCTCTGGGAATTCTATTCCCATTTCCTTTGCAGCTTTAGGAACTAAACTTGTGGAAGTAAATCCAGGAATTGGATTTAATTCCAAAAAGAATGGTTCGTTATCCTCGCTAAGCCGATAATCAATACGGCAGAGTCCGCTTACACCAAGAATTCCGTAGCACATTTCGGAAACAGATTGGATAAATTCATTCACATCTTCTGTTATTTCGGCTGGACAAATGTAATCCGAATTTCCTTTTACGTATTTAGTCGTATAGTTATAAAACTCGTCCTTTGGAACAATTTCTATCAAAGGCAAAGCCTCGCCATCAATCAAACCGCAAGTAATTTCGCGTCCTTCGATAAATTCTTCCACTAATATTCTATCGGAATACTTGGCGGCTTCCTTCAATGCAACTGTAATATCATCCAAATTCCCGGAATTAACAATAGTAATACCTATGGAACTGCCCTGATCGTTGGGTTTAACCACAAATTTACTGCCGAATTCTTTGCGAATTTCTTTAATTAAATCTTCATTATCTATCGAATCATAATTTACTGGCATCCACTTTGGCGTTAGTATGCCATAAGCTGTAAGCATATTTTTTGTAAAAATCTTATCCATAGCAACCGAGCAAGTTTTGGGATTGCTACCAGTATAGGGGATATTTTTAAATTCAAATAATGACTGAATAAGTCCATCCTCGCCATATTTGCCGTGCAATACAATGAATGCCGCATCGATTGTGTTCCATATGGGCAGTTCCATCATCTCTAAGTAAGATTTGGGATGGAAGGACGCTAAATCTTCCATCGATATAGGTTTGCTAACATCAATAGCCAAATCTTCGGCTTTTTTATAATCTTTTCCGTATGCGGGGTCGATTGGGATAACATTGTGGCCCAACGATCGTAAAGCTTCCACTACTGATTTACCGCCACTTATCGAAATATTTCTTTCGGTGGAAATTCCTCCCATAACAACAGCAATATTCATTTATTTTAATCCTCTTTTGATTGTTTATGTTCTAAATACAACTTTTGTAAAAATTGCACATCTTCCCAAACCTCCTTTTTAGCAGCTGGATTTCGCAACAAGTATGCTGGATGGTAGGTAGGAATGGCAGCTATATCACCGAGATTAATTACTTTGCCTCGCCAATTTGTTATTTTGTAGGATTTGCCAAACAATGCCTGCAAAGCAACTGCACCCAAAAGCAGAATGAATTTTGGATTAATCAGTTCGATTTGCTTTTTTAAATAGGGCAAACAAGGAGAGTAATCAGCTTCGTCGGGTGTTTTGTTGCCAGGTGGACGGCATTTCACTACATTTGCAATATAGACCTGATTTCTATCTAAATTGATTGCTGCAAGAATTTTATCCAATAGTTGCCCTGCTTTACCGACAAATGGTTCACCTTTTAAATCCTCGTCTGCACCTGGGGCTTCGCCTACTAGTAGAATATCAGCGTTTATGTTGCCCACGCCAAACACAAATTTTGTTCGCGTAGCTCCAAACTTGCATTTAAGGCAATCCTTGATAGCATCGTTAAGTTGCTCCATCGAGGTGGATTTTTCCCAGTTTTCTATTGTTGTTAATTCTGGCTCATGAGTTTCCATATTTTGGGGTTCGGATGCATCAACTTTAATTGCTGGTTTTTTCGATTTTTCAGAAAACTGCAAAGGAATATATCCCCCTTCTTCTTCGCGAATATATTCGAATAGTTCTTTATATTTTTTTTCTTTAATTAAGTTCTGCATAATTTACAAAATTATACAGAAAAAGGTAAGTAAATATTGAATTGTTAAAATTTTGGTAGAGAAACTATAAATTTTGTACCTTGCCCCGCAACAGATGAAACATGAATTTCGGCTTTGAGCATTTGGCTGTATTTTTTTACAATCGACAATCCTACACCGCTGCCATAACTTGTTTTGGCATTAGTTGCACGGAATAAAGGTTCAAATATCATAGGTAATTCGTGGTTGGGGATTCCAATACCAGAATCTTGAACAAAAAATACCAACGAGTTTTCCAAATCTTCCATTTCGATTATTATTTCCTTGTCTGATTCGGAATACTGACATGCATTTTTCAAGATAATTCTCAAAATTGCCTGTAGAACAATTTTGTCTGTCTTTAATAAAACCCTATGAGTTGGATGATTAAATATTATACAATGTTTTTTCTCGTCCCATTCCTTTACTTCGTCCATTATTTGATAGAATAATGGAATAATCTCATGATGGCCGTTATCCAAAGTTAATTTAACATTCTTTTCTGCCAACAAATGCACATTATCCATTGATTCCACAAGTTGATTTATCGAAATATGCATTCTCTCGAATATCTGTTCGGTGTCTTCATTTTCGGTTCGGTCTGGTATCATTTTCAGCAAATCGACCGATGTTTTAATAACAGTTAATGGATCGCGGAATTCTTTAACAAGTACATTGATAAATCTATCTTTAATTTCAATTAATTTCTTTTCGTTCTCCAAAAGTATTTGAAGTTCTTCGCGTGCCTGCAGTAATTGCTCTTCTGCACTTTGCCTTTCGGCAATCTCCATTCTAAGGTTATCGATAGTTTCCTGGAGCGAAGTGGTTCTGCTTGAAAGCGAATCCTCGAGATTTTGGATTACTTCGGCAAAATTGAATTGTAGTTTTTTACTTTCGGTAACATCTACGCAGCTTATTACAAAAATTTCCTTCATCGAGGAAAAAGCATTGAACTGCAACCATTTATCGTATTCTTCGATATATCTTTCGAATTTGAAATTTCCACCCTGACTTGATATTTTTCCCAATAATTTCAATTCCCGACTAAACTTACTTGTGTCCTTATGCATTTCGGAAAAATAACGGCCAACTATTTGCTCTCTTTGTACGCTGAAAATACTTTGAAATTCGCGATTAACATACAAAAATCTAAAATCAACTGCTTCGAAAAATTCATTAAGTACTATTTTATTAATACATATACCATAAGGCAAGTCTTCCAGAATCGAAAAGATTAAGTCTGTAACATCATCGAAATAAATGTTAAGACTTCCTCTCATCAACAAGATTTCTTCGAGTTTGTCTGAATTAATGGTCATTGGTTTTATACTTTTTCATAGCAAAACATAATCAATAATGATGCCAAAAAAGTCTCCAAAACCTTTTTTCAATTTTATTTAATTACAAATTGATTAATAATATTAATATAATCATCAAAATAGCCATCCCGATCTGTGCTTTTATTAAGCCCAATCAATCTTATTTTATTGGTTTTAAGAAACTTACGATAGTAACGGAACCTTGAACGGGTTTTATTACTAATTTTAATGTAATTTTCATAAAAGAACTCAGAAACGTCTTTTTGATTGATTATTGGTTTAATTCTTTTGTTAAACCAAATGATGTTAAGAAAATATCTTATCCACTCCAGCCCAATTCTTACTGCCTTCGAAGTGTGGCTGCGTGCTCCGTAATCAACTACTACGCAAGTGTAGCCCAATGCCAAATACATCAGGAAATTCGAATCCAATCCCAACAGAAGATCCTCGAATGCTGAGGCTTCGCAATGGCTCGATTGAATTCTGATAAAGGATATATCATCGTTCTGCAAGAAAGGCATATCTGCAATACCTTCGATGCCTGTTGATAAATTTATAAAATATTTTGTTCGCAACTTTTTTTATCCCCAAAATAGCAAATTCGAGTAAATTTCGTCTTAATTTTGAATAAAATACCTAAAATGCAAAAGAATTCAATAATCATATTACCCGAATTTATCGCTAATCAGATAGCAGCTGGCGAGGTGGTCCAACGTCCCGAATCGGTAGTTAAAGAGTTAGTGGAAAATTCTCTGGATGCAGGTGCTACAGAAATTGTTGTTATCATTCATGATGGTGGCAAACAATTGATAATCGTTATAGATAACGGTTCGGGTATGATTAAGGATGATTTATTACTCTCAATTCGCCGGCACGCTACATCTAAGATTAAGTCCCAAGAAGATTTGGAAAAAATCCTGACTTTCGGCTTCCGAGGCGAAGCTTTGGCTTCGATTTCGTCGGTGGCTGATATCGAAATCCGCACCAGGCATAACTCCGAAGAGCATGGTTGGTGCCTTGTTTCAGAACCTACTAAGCAACTAAGGATAGAACCATTTAATCTAACAACGGGCACCCAAATTTATGTCCGCAACTTGTTCTACAACGTCCCGGCACGCAAGAAGTTTATGAAATCGAAAATTACCGAAATTCGATACACTAGTGATTCATTAATGAGAATTGCTTTGGTTAATCCCGAAATTCGGTTTACATTTTATAGCGACGACAACCTGATTTTCGACGTCAAATCTGCGAGCTGGAAAACACGTATTATCGAACTCCTTGGTAATTCGGCAATTGACGGTTTTATGGAAGTTGCCTACGAAAACGATCTACTGAAATTATCCGGCTATATAGCTAAACCCGAATTGGCACGTCCCGCAACAAGTGGGCAATTCCTGTTTGTCAATCGCAGACCTGTGGAATCCCGCAATCTTTCTTTTGCAATTTTCTCTGCTTTCGAGAATTTACTTGAGAAAAATCACAAGCCTGTTTATTTATTAAATCTTACAATTGATCCCGAAAAAATTGATGTAAATGTTCATCCTCAAAAGAACGAAGTTAAGTTCGATAACGAAAATTATGTATATAATACACTTCGGAAAGCTGTTGCATTAACTTTGGAAAACAATAACTTAATTACTAATATTGATATTCAAAGAGGATTTTCGCAACAACCTTTCGTTAGATTAACCGATGAATCCAATAAATCTGTTTTGGTTAACCAAGTAACCGGCGAAGTGGTAGATACTGATGCAAAACCAGCGAATCATTCTGGATACTCTCGACAAAGCTATCATTCGGATAATTTTTACCTAAAAAGTAACTTTAGAAACGACAATTTTAATTGGAACAATTATCAGCAATTAATAGAAAGCAATCCTACGCAATCAAATGAAATTGCCGGCTCCCCAAACATTGATGCTGAGTTGGCAACATCATTATTCGTCAACAATCAAGTTGGCGAGAACAATGAATTTATAACAAAATTAGAAAATGCAGATTATTGGCAAGTATTTAATAAATATATTATCGTCCATTTGCAGGATAGGATTATAATGGTCGATCAGCATAATGCCCACGAAAGATTCCTATACGAGAAAAACCTAAAGAGGTTAGACCATTCCAAACCCAACAAATTGTTATTTGAAAGCAAAGTAACGCTAACCCCATCCGAAATTGTACTTGTTGGTGAGATAGTTAAAGAGTTGAAAGAAATTGGATTTGAATTGACTATTAACCCTCCTAACGAAGTTGTGATTATTTCTGTTCCCGACAATGTTGCTTATGGTGAGGAAGAAAATATTTTTCGAAAAATTATCGATGATTATAATAGCAAATATCAGATTTCAAAAATATCCAGCAAGGAAAAAATGATTGCAACAATGAGTTGCAAATCTGCTATTAAAACAGGCGAGTCGCTATCATTCCAATCGATGAAGCAACTTGTTATTGATTTATTCCATTGCCAAAACCCATATTTGTGTCCTCATGGCAGGCCAATAATTATGGATATGAAACTTGCAGAATTGGATAAACAATTCGGAAGAAGCTATAAAATAAATGAAATTCCGTAATTTTGAAGTTTTATACTAAATTAGATTTATGAAAACAAGAATTCTACTCACAATTGTAATGTTGCTAGCCGCATTTCAGGCAAGCAAAACATACTTTCCAGAATATTTAATTCCTGGAGAAAATTTTGAATTTCGACCTCATTATCACAAAAATCCTGCTAATCAAATAAATGAGATAAAATCTGCATTGGATGCAAGGCCATACGATGTGCTGGAATATGATATCTTTTTGGATTGGTATAGAATTTTGACTGTTGACAATCCTACCGGAGACAACCGCAGATACTCAGGAATCAACAGAATGACCTTCTGGGTTGATACTACAGTTTTGTCCAAAATAGAACTGGATGCTGCCAGCATTATAATAGATTCAATTGTTTACAAAAAAGATAATTCAAAACTGAATTACAGTCAAATTCAGGATATAGTAAAAATTACTTTACCTACTCAGTTTTTCAAAGGTGATAGCGTCCAAATAGCTATACACTATACTTATATAGGCAAGGAAAATAAAGGTATGTACATATACGAAAAAGGCCGATATGTAGGTCAGGGACCTCCTCCAAAACGAGATTCCGTTTTCGTGCTTGAACGACTTGCCTATACTATGAGTGAACCTCAAAATGCGCGCTTTTGGTTGCCATGCAATGATTCACCTCACGATAAAGCTATGATTAAAATCGCTGTAAAATTACCCAAGGGCTACAACATTGCTACCAATGGGTTAAGGAAAAACATTAAAACTTCAGCCGATAGCATTTTTTATTACTACGAATCTCTCTACCCAATGACAACTTATTTAATTACAGTGAACGCATCCAAATTCCGTTTCGAAGAAGATCGTTATGTGCGAATTAGTAACCCACTCGATACTGTACCGTTGCATTACTACATGTGGGATCAGGATTGGACAAGCGATACCACCGATGGTACTGCCTATAATGCAAAGAATTCATACCGCAATGTACCCAAGATGTTGGAAGTTTATTCAAAAATATTTGGCGAGTATCCTTTCGAAAAATATGGGATGGTTGCCGTTCAGCCCTTTGAATTTGGAGGTATGGAACATCAAACAATGACCACCGTCAATCGAAGCTGGTTGCGAGGTTATTCCGAAAGTGGCATTGCGCACGAGTTAGCTCATCAGTGGCTTGGAGATTTGGTTACTTGTGCCACCTGGTTCGATATTTGGATAAACGAAGGCGGTGCAACCTGGAGCGAGGCAATTTGGTACGAACATTTGTACGGAAAAGAGTTTTACTATTACTATATGAATCAGATAATCAACCGTTATTTCGTTAACGAAGCACTATTTAATATCCCGATTTATGGCGTACCTATCAACAGTATTTTTACCTATCCAATCAGTATTTTAGAATACAACAAAGCAAGTTGGATTTATCACATGCTGAGGGAAAATTTGGGCGACGATAATTTTTTTGCGGCTCTTCGTTTTCTATTGGCTCGCCACAAATACTCAAGTATAGAAACAATGACTTTTTTGGTTACTTTACGAGAATACTTAATCGAACCACCTTTGAATTTAGATAAATTTTTTGATCAGTGGGTTATGAAAGCAGGCCACCCAATTTTCGAAATATCATCGAAAAGTGCAGTTGGCAACAAATATTATGATATCGATGTTAACATCAATCAAATTCAGGAAGGTTCCAACATCCCAGATGTGTTCGAAATGCCAATTGAACTGCTTTTGTATAAGGATTCGTTAGTTCATAAAACACAAACAGTATATATGGATAAGCGGTCACAAAGTTTTAGATTTACAACCGATTTTCGTCCCGATTCCATCTTAATTAATACTAACAAAATCTTGTCGAAGGTTGTAAGCAATATCCTAACAGTTCAAAATACCGATTTACCAAAATTCGAAAAAGTATATCCAAATCCCGTAAAGATAGGTTCGAATTTCAATCTTGATTTAAACATTTCTGGTAATGGTGTTCTAATTATTGAACTATTCGACATTCTTGGTAATAGAATTAAGCAGGTGTATAGCGAGCAATTATCTAAAGGAAATTATAGTATTCAGTTGCCAACCTCGGGTATACCATCAGGTCAATATTTTATTAAATACAGCAATGGAAAAGACTCGGGCATGAATCGCTTGTTAATCATTGAATAGGTTTCTTTTTTCTTAAGTAAATTACATCCGTAGGGTCACGGCATGCCGTGACCCTACATCATTTATGGGAAGGTAATTCGACCTCACCCCAACCCCTCTCCTAACAGGAGAGGGTCTATAAAGGGCGTTAGATAAATTTTAAAAATAATTCCATTTATAAAAATGCATGAACCATCACCCAAAAATTCATTTGTGGGTGATAAAAATATCCCCTCTATAAGAGGGGGTAAAGGGGTGTGTAAAATATGCGAATACAATTAAACTATCTGAAAAAGGAATTCACGACACTCCCCCTGCCCCCTCTTCAAGAGGGGGGTAATATTGTTTTTGCTGTGTTTTTATTTAATCTACCCACGAATAAATTCGTGGCCTATTATTTATGTGTTTTTGTAATGGCACATATTATTACCCCCTCTCTTCTTAAGAGAGGAGGTTTGGGGGGTGAGTTCGCTTTGAACATAAAAAAACAGCATTTATATATAAATATTAAAATATAAATACTGTTGTTAAAGAAATTGATATAATTTATTTTAAGACTTCGGTAACCTTTTGAGCTGCTTCGTAAAACGAAAGTGCTACTTTGAAGTCCAAACCAGAATTTTGCAATGTTTCTTTGCCTTCAACGGCATTGGTTCCGTCCAAACGGACAATTACAGGAATATTAACATCCACCTGATTGAGAGCTTGAACAATACCATCGGCAACTTTGTCGCATCGAACTATACCACCAAAAATGTTAATCAATACCGCTTTCACGTCGCTGTCGGACATCATAATACGGAATGCATTTGCAATACGATCGACATTTGCTCCACCTCCTACATCCAAAAAGTTGGCAGGACGGCCTCCAGCATTTTGAATCATATCCATAGTTGCCATAGCTAAACCGGCACCATTAACCATACAACCAACATTTCCGTCCAATTTAATATAATTCAAATCGAATTTTGAAGCTTCTACTTCCAGTGGCGACTCTTCGTTAAAGTCGCGCAGTTCGATAAATTCGGGGTGTCGGTAAAGTGCGTTATCATCAAAATTGACTTTTGCATCCAATGCAATAATTTCATCATCTTCGGTTAATACCAAAGGATTGACTTCCACTAAACTTGCATCGATATCATCGTAAGCATCCACAAGTTTGGGTAGGAAATTCAGGAAACTCTTATAAGCATCGCCAGTCAGTCCCAAACCAAATGCCAAAGAACGGGAATGGAATGATTGAAGACCAGTGGTTGGGTCGAGATGCACTTTTAGGATTTTATCGGGAGTTTCTTCGGCTACTTTTTCGATTTCCACTCCACCTTCGGTCGAAGCCATAATCACATTCTTACCAGTCTGTCGGTCTAACGTAATACTCAAATAGAATTCTTTTTTAATCTTGCAACCTTCCTCAATCAGAATTCTTTGAACTATCCTACCTTCGGCACCTGTTTGGATTGTAATCAATTTGTTCCCGAGCATTGCCTTGGTTAATTCGTATGTACGGTGGGCTAAATTTTCGCCTTTCAACAGATTAACACCTCTCAGGTCTTTTCCTTCGAATTGCATTGGTTCGCCTGAATTTATGTCGTGGATGATACCTTTGCCACGGCCACCAGCGTGAACTTGTGATTTAACTACAATTAATGAATCTCCTTTGGATTCGAAATCTTCCCAAGCCAATTTGCCAGCTTCTTCGGGGGTGAAAGCAACAGCTCTGCGAAGCGTTGGAATCCCATACTTACTCAATATTTCCTTTGCTTGATATTCGTGAATTTTCATTTTATCTCAAATATTTAATTTACTTTATGTTTAGAACTTCAAAATTAACAAAAAAATGTTAAACTTCTATTTAGTTTTATTTTAGTTTAAACTTACTTATCACTTTTTAACTTATTTCGGAATTTATGAAAAGTCAGTAAAACAATAGTCATCGAGAGATATAACGAAAGTGTAAGCAATAATTGCGGAATATCCAACAACTCAAATTCATAAAAAGTTGAGATAAAATTAAATGGAGGAAAATTAATGTGTATCAACGAGAAGAACAAAAACAAAAGGACCATCAATAAAGCATAGAAACCATAATAATTTGTATTTGCGGTATCTTCGAACGCCAATAATGCAAAAAAACTTGTTATAGTTCCAAGAGTAAACACAGAATACATAATGCTGGTGGATTCTGCTATTGTGTGATGGAATAAAATTTGTGACACAAAATAACCTATGTATACAAATAGCAATACTACTGCACTCGTGCAAAAAATAAATATAAAAATTGATTTATAAAAATACCTTGTCTGATTAGTGTTCACGTTCCTGAATGAAATGAAATAAGAAGGCAAACCAACTGCCAATGCGCTCAGCAGAGAGCTTTTGCGGGGAGTTAAACAAAATGGAGTTGCAACTATCCAATTTAAAATTAGCATTAACAAAACTGATAGGTTTTTAACTAAATACAAAGTTGTGATATAACGCACCGTATTGATAATTTTATTTCCTTCGTTGAATATCGCAGGCAATAAACTAAATTTATTCTTCTGCAATACTATATCTGATACTTCCTTGGTAATTGTCATTCCTTCTTCCATAGCAATACCCAAATCTGCTTCTTTTATTGCAGGTAAATCGTTGATACCATCACCAATAAAACACACTTTTTGATGGTGCGATTTTAGAATTTTTACAATGTTCAATTTCTGGCTTGGGGTTAATCGAGCAAAATATTTGTATTTTAGAACAGCTTGCTCGATTTCGCTATTGCTTTTCTGAAACAAAAACCGACAATCTATAATATCGTCATGAGAAACACCCAATCCAACATCCTTCAATATTGTATATGTTGCGTCGAGCGAATCTCCCGTTAATACCTTGAAATCCTTCCCCATCTTTGCAAAGCTATCAACTACTTCCACAAAATCATCTCTTATTGTATCTTTTAATGATAGCACTGCCAAAGGATTAAATACTAATTCATCAATTAAATCAATACTAATTTTTGTGTTGTTCTTCAATTCTGCTTTACAAAACAAAATATTTCTTTTACCAAAAAGCTCATTACTTTCAAATGATTTTAAATATTCTTTTTCGGAATTATTGCTAAATTTATCCAACAGCATATCCATTGCACCAAGGATGTATATTTCCTGTGTTTTACTCGCTTGATTTTCGAAAATAATTGCGCTAAATTTGCGTTCCGAATCGAAAGGTATTTCATCTATATATTTTAAATCATCTGCCAATTGATACTCTGACAATATTTCAATTGTTTGGTTTTTATTGGAGGAATATTTATAAAAACTACCCAGTAATTTCTTCAAATCCTCAACAGCTATATTGCTATCTAATGATATTAAATCCGACAGATGAATGCTGTTTTTGGTAATTGTTCCAGTTTTATCAAGGCAAATCACATTTAGTGTCGAAAATGAATCGATTGCATTAATTCTTTGGACAATAGCACCAATTTTTGATATGCGGTAAATCCCGATAGAGAAAGTAATTGCCGCAAAGAAGATTAATCCCTCGGGAATAATTGTAAATGCAATTGTGGATATACGTCGGACTTCCTCGATCCCAATCTCTCCAAAAGAAATATCGCGTATTCCTTCCAGAATTATTAAAACAATCGCAACAATAAATGAACCAGTAAATATTACATTAATTTTGTTCATCAATGGCGATGTTGTTAATTTATATTTCCGAGCAAGATGTGTTATTTGGTTCGAGTAGCTCTCGCTTCCTATACGCGTAACTTTTGCGTAGGCAAATCCATTTATGCAAAAACTACCCGATAGCAAACCATCACCTACTTGCTTTGCTATCGACAAACTCTCCCCAGTAATTAATGATTCGTCAACCTCGAACTTCTGACAATCAATAATTTGGCAATCTACTGGAATTTGTTCCCCACGCGATATAAAGATTAAATCATCCTGAACAATATCAACAACATCTATTAAAAATTTCTGTCCCTCGCGGACGACATTTATCTTGTGTTCCTTTAATAGCTCTACTTTTTCTAACGCTCGAACTGCTTTGATTTTCTGAAATATTGATATTACTGTATTAATAAAAATAACGATTAGAATTCCAATGGAATCCAGCAAAAGCCGGTCATCGTTAAATTTGAAATAGAAGTAAAATAGACCTGCAATTATAATAAAATTGATAATATTAAATATTTTTAAAGTGTTCTCGAGGATTATCTGAAAATAACTCACTTTTTGCAAATTATTTTGTTTGTTGATTAATCCCCTGATTTTTCGGAACTCAACTTCTTCCGAAGTAAGGCCAGTGGCTACAAACTCATTTTCTTTATGAAGCATTCACTTTTGTTAAATTGGTTTGGTCGAAACGAACAATTTTGCTATTCGAGGTATGCATCATTCTATCAAGTAGCAATGTTATAATTGGCTTGTTTGCCAACAACTCAGTAGAGTTAATATAGACAATTCTGTTATTGTTGATATTTGCAAATTTCAGTTCCCTTCGCGATATGGACAATAATATTGTCGATTCGGGAAAGCTTAATAAAGTCGTAAAGTACTCGAACCAATTCAGTTTTCGATCTTTAAAACCAAAGCGGGATAAGGAAGATGATTTTAGGAAATATGGATTACCTTTTAGAACCACATCTCGCGGGAATTCTCCATTCTCAAGTTTATTGCAAAGAATTAAAAGTCCTTCCAAAACGTTAATTTTTAGTGTTGAAGGATTTATTCGTGGGTGGAAGATAAAGTCCCAGCTGGTGCCTAAGTGCAATTCATATAACTTGGGAGCTACTTTAACTGTCATAAACAATGGCGAGTGATATTTATAAAATCCAAAATATTTTAGGAGAGGAGTTGTGATAAATCTGATGAACCGCCACACGACAACTGCCAAAATAATGTAGAGAATTACTGATAACATAAAGAATTATTTAAAATGAAACAACTCCAAATTAATCTCTAATTGTTATTTTCTGGTTAATAATTAATGAATCTTATCTTTGTACTTTCATTATCTTTTATTAAAATTCTCATTTTTCAATAGATTTATCATAATTTTGAATTTTTTAATTATAAGAGATTATTAAAATGGAACCTTCACATTCAGTTTCGCTATGGAGCGGAATACCTTTTGTACTTATGCTTGGCTCTATCGCTGTTTTTCCATTATTTGCAGAAAAATTCTGGGAATCGAACCGCAACAAATTAATTGTTGTATTAGTGCTCGGAATTCCTACTGCTGTATGGATGCTTTTCAATGGTATGACTCACGAGTTAGAACATTCCTTGATTTTCGATTACTTACCGTTTTTTATTTTATTAGGTGCATTATTTATTATTACTGGTGGTATTTTTGTTGATGGCGATATAGAAGCCACTCCACGCAACAATACCATATTGCTTGCTATCGGAGCCGTCCTAGCTTCATTTATGGGCACCACTGGTGCTGCTATGCTATTAATTCGGCCACTTCTTAGTATCAATTCTGGAAGAAAATTAAAAACTCATTCAGTTTTGTTTTTTATTGCTATCGTTGCCAATTCGGGTGGTTTGCTTACTCCAATTGGCGATCCTCCTTTGTTTATGCTTTATCTGCGAGGAGTGCCGTTCATTTGGTTTTTCCACTTAATTGTGGAATGGGCAACTACCAACATTGTTTTGTTGATTATCTTTTTCATTTACGATACACTACAATACAAAAAAGAAGCACCCGAGGACATTGCTTTCGACAAGACCAACATACGACCAATGACTATCGCAGGCAAACTCAATTTCCTTTGGCTTATAGGCGTTCTGCTATCGGTTGCATTAATTAATTCAAACTTAATTCCACAACTTGCAGAAAATAAAATATATGGTTTTGCCCGCGAAATTGTTATATTAATCATGGCTTTTGCATCACTATATTTTACCAAAAAGGATGTAAGGATTGCCAATAAATTCTCGTGGCATCCAATACAGGAAGTTGCGTATTTGTTCTTAGGTATTTTTATCACTATGGTGCCTGTATTGGTATATTTGGAAACTAACGCCGCAACTTTGGGAGTAGATAATCCAATTCAATTCTATTATGCAACTGGTGCATTAAGTTCGTTTCTGGACAACACCCCAACAGCTGTAACATTTTATTCGCTTGCTGTAGGATTGGTTCATGCATCTCCTCAGTTATTCGAAGGGATGAAACTGATTGCCGGAGTGCCCGAATCGTTCTTGATTGCAATATCGGTAGGTGCCGTAATGTTTGGAGCTATGACCTATATTGGCAATGGTCCCAACTTTATGGTTAAAGCTATTGCTGAAGAACAAAAAGTTCCGATGCCTCACTTTTTTGCATATATGTACAAGTTTTCTTTAATCGTATTGTTACCGATATTCATTTTGGTGCAATTATTATTTATTCATTAGTAAATTGTGAGTTTTATTTTAGAAGCAAGCACGATTAGTTTTCTTCGGGATTTGAAAAATAATAACCGCAAAGACTGGTTCGATGGGAACCGTAAAGTTTACGAAACTGCGAAAGCAGATTTTGTATCATTTGTTCAGCAAGTTATTGACGAATTTAGCAAAATAGTCAATTCAATTCAGTTTGTAAAAGCAAAGGATTGTATATTCCGAATTAATCGAGATGTACGATTTTCGAACGATAAATCTCCATACAAAACTAATTTTGGTGCTTTTATTACAAAAAATGGGAAGAAACCAATGAATATAGCCGGGTATTATTTCCATTTGGAACCTGGTAATTCGTTTGCTGGAGGGGGCGTCTATATGCCGATGCCCCCCGAGCTTAAAAAAATCAGAATGGACATCGATACCAATTATCCTGAATTTTTGCAGATTATTAATAATGAATCATTCGCATCAGTTTTTAACCAATTGGATAAAGATCCAGAGTGCATCTTAACCCGTGTTCCCAAAGGTTATGAGACCGACAATCCCGCCGCCGAATATCTGAAATACAAAAGTTTTACTGCTGTGGTAAATCTTGAGGACAAAGAACTAAACACTGATACATTAAT
>CAYOPF010000066.1:6884-16147 GCA_964405755.1 uncultured Chloroherpeton sp. | reverse complement strand
TCTACCTTCAATAGTGAATTTAAGATTTCATAAACAAAATATTGCTAAGAATCAAGCATCACATATTTTCAAATCTACATTGGGACAATTAAAAAGTACTGTCAGCATGATTTTAAAAAATCGTGTTGCTTTGATGTTTTTAATAGCGTTTTTGCTTTATAACGATGGAGTGCAAGCAGTAATATCTCTTTCGTCCCTATTCGGACAGGAGGAACTTAAATTAAGTATTGAGTTTTTAACAATAGTAATATTGGTTGTTCAGTTCTTTGCAGCAATAGGAGCTTTAGTATTTAATAACATAGCTGACAAAATTGGCGAGAAGAAAGCATTGCTCTATACGATATTAGTTTGGATTTTGATTTTATTTTATGCATTTCTGTTGCTCAATAATGCTTATGATTTTTTTACTCTTGCACTATTTATTGCGTTGGTTATGGGTGGTATTCAAGCAATATCCCGTTCGGTTTATAGTAAGCTTATCCCGTATGGTAAAGAGGCAGAATTTTTCTCATTTTACGAAATAAGCGAAAAGGGAACAAGCTGGATGGGACCATTTTTATTTGGCATTATCTACCAGTTTACTGGCTCGTATCGATATGCAATTCTATCACTGACAGTCTTTTTTGTTTTGGGAGGGTTGCTTCTTTTCTTTACAAAACTTGAAAAAAAATTAATTAAAAATGCTGAAGAAACAATTTAAATACTTAGAAGAATTAATTGATAAAATAATTGATGGGGACTTAAAATCCATCCAAAAAAATAAAGATTCAATATCATTTTTTGTAAACACCAGTCCCATTAAATCCTTAATAATTGCTAAAGTAATAAAAGATTTAAATTCTAAGGTCTTATTATTTACCAATGACTTCAATTCTCAACAGACTTTAGTTAATGACATGGAGTTCTTTTCCGATAAAATAGAATCATTCGGATTGTTTGAGTCAATTCAATTTAGTAAGGAAATGTATGAAGATACCGAGCCACTAGGATTTATTATTCAAAAAGTTAAGAATTTTAAAGAAATCACATCTTCTGTGCTTATCTCACCGCCGAATATTCTAGATATCGACTTTCCTTCTATTGATGATTTGGAAAAAAGTTATATTAAATTAAAGAAAAATCAGATACTGAATTACGAAGATTTTATAAAAGACCTTCTTTATAATGGATATCAAAAAACAGATTATGTTGCAATTGAAGGTGAAATTGCAATGCGGGGAAGTATTATCGATATTTTTCCAATTGGATCAGTAAATCCATTCAGGATAAAAATATGGGGTAACGAAATCGAGTCAATTCGTGAATTTGATTCCGTTTCTCAGCGTAGTATCAAAAATATTGATGAATTTACATTTTTGACAAATATTTTCGACCCATCGCAAATTAATAGAAGTAGTAAGTTTTCTGATTTTTTCGACAAGGACGCCATAATAATCATAGACGAAATTTATAGAGAAGAGCAAGAATATATAAAATCTGCATTTAAAAATTTCCCGATTATTCAATTGAACCCCTTAGAAAAAGGAGATTATCAAATAATCGTTGATAAGCAAACCAACTTTAAAAGTTCTTTGAGTGAACTTAGTGATTTCCTGATACAATTATCTAAAAACAAGACTAACACCATTATTTGCTCACATAATAAGAATTACCTTGATAGGCTCAGAAATTTACTTTATCGCTATATAGATGAGAATGTTGAGAACAGCAAACTATTAAACTATATCGATACAATTCAATGGTTAGATAAGCCACTTTCATCTGGATTTATTACCAAAGATATGAAGTTTGCAATTCTGACGGAGCATCAGATATTTGATAGAATTCCCAAACTTCGTTCCAAAACTAAAACATCTAAGACTAGTTTAACTTTAAAGGAATTAGAAAATCTGCAGGTAGGGGATTATGTTGTTCACGAAGATAAAGGTATAGGTCAGTTTGACGGTTTTCAGACAATAAAAATCGGTGATAGTTTGCACGATTGTGTGCGAATAAAATATCAAGACGACGATATCTTGTTTTTGCAACTGGCTCACTTGAATAAAATCGACAAATATAGTTCTTCCGAGGGGATTACTCCAAAATTGAATAAACTTGGGACACCCGAATGGGAACGAAGAAAAGCACGCCTAAAAAAGAAAATTAAAGATATTTCGCGTGAGTTAATTAAACTTTACGCCAAACGCAAACAATCCGAGGGATATAAATTTCCGGTTGATACAATCTGGCAAAAGGAATTCGAAGCATCTTTTATGTTCGAGGATACAATCGACCAAGCAAGTGCTACCGATGATGTGAAAAAGGATATGGAAAGCCCAGCTCCAATGGATAGATTGATTTGCGGTGATGTAGGTTTTGGGAAAACCGAGGTAGCTGTTCGTGCAGCATTTAAAGCCGCAACTGATGGAAAGCAAGTAGCTATTCTTGTGCCAACCACTATTTTGGCTCAGCAACACTATATGACATTCCGCGACAGAATGCAACTATACCCGATTAATATGACATTATTAAGCCGTTTCAGGTCGAAAAGCGACTTGAAAGATTCAATCCAACAAATCGACGAGGGGAAAATTGATATAGTAATTGGAACTCATAGAATATTGAGTGAGGATGTCAAGTTTAATAATCTAGGTTTATTGATTATCGACGAAGAACACAGATTTGGAGTTGCTTCTAAGGAAAAACTGAGATACCTCAAAACTAATATCGATACATTAACTATGACTGCAACGCCAATCCCACGAACGCTCAATTTTTCGTTATTAGGCGTTAGAGATATCAGTATAATCGAAACCCCACCTCCTAACAGATTGCCTGTATATACCGAAGTGATAAAGTGGGATAAAAATTCATTTCGCAAGGCAGTACTAAGGGAATTGTCCCGAAATGGACAAGCATTTTTTGTTTCAGATAAAATTTTTAATTTGGACAAAATTGCTTCAGAAATTAGATCAATAGTACCCGAAGCAAGAGTCGTAAGTGCACACGGACAAATGAAACCTAAGGATTTGGAAGCCATCATGGAACGATTTATTGCTCGTGAATACGATATTTTGGTAACAACCAAAATTGTCGAGAGTGGATTAGACATTCCAAATGCAAATACAATTTTTATTAATCGTGCCCAAAACTTCGGACTCGCAGAATTATATCAATTACGCGGAAGAGTTGGAAGGTCCAATATTCAAGCATATTGTTATCTAATTGTTCCAAGTGAAGAAAAAATCTCCGAAAAAAGTATTCGAAGACTTCAAGCATTAGAGGAATTCACAGATCTTGGAAGTGGTTTGAAACTGGCAATGAGAGATATGGAAATTCGAGGTGCTGGCAATTTGCTTGGAGCCGAACAAAGTGGATACATCGACGACATCGGTTATGAACTATATTCCAGAATACTAGAAGAAGCGGTTAGTGAAATAAAACAAGAAGAGTATCCTGAATTGTTTGCCTCGAAATCTGATATCTCACAAAGAATTCTAAGAAATGATGATTTAGAAATCGAATATACGAAAGACGCTTATATAAATAAAGAATATGTGGAAAGCGAAACAGAAAGATTTGTGTTATACCGTAGAATGTACAATTTGTCCTCCTTCGATAATGTGAAGGATTTTGAAAATGAATTGGTGGACAGATTCGGAAAACTTCCAGAAGAAACAAAGAATCTTTTATTTATTTTGCGAATAAGATTGTTGGCCGATAAGACAGGCTTTCGCAAGATTAACATTAAACCGAATGAACTAATTATCGAATTACCTATAGATAACCAAGAGTATTTCCAAAACATTTTACCTTCATTCCTGGATTACTTGGAAACTGTACCAAATAAGTTCGAACTAACCCAAACCAAAACAAAGGTATATCTGAAAGTGAATATAGCTGGAAATGCCAATATCATCGAATTTCTGTGGAAATTAAAGAAGAACATTGAATTATTAATCGATGGAATTAATTAGTAGATTGTTTCAGAGAAGATTGAAGTATTTTTGTGATCCTAAGGGGATTCGAACCCCTACTGCCAGCGTGAAAGGCTGGTGACCTAACCATTAGTCTATAGGACCAATTGTAAAAATATAGAATACAAAATTACGAATTTTAACTAAAACTACAAAATTTTCAACTATTATTTTTTATTTTTGTTTTTTGGAATATTTAAAATGCACAATTTCCGTACCGACAACGAAGACTTTAAAATTATTGGGATCACAGGAGGTATTGGTTCAGGTAAGACAACTGCTGCCAAATATATCGAATCGATGGGTTATCCTGTTATTTATACTGATAATTTAGCAAAAGTTGTGACAAATAACGATGTTGCCGTGAAAGCCAAACTAATTAACGCATTTGGTTCAGATATCTGCGATACCGATGGAAATTTGAATAGCAATAAGCTTTCTAAGATTGTTTTTGACACATATGAACAAGATAATGCTAAATTGACACTGTTGAACCAAATTGTCCATCCTCCTACCATTGAATTGATGATGGAACAAATTGAAGAATTACTTGAATTGGGAAATCAACTAATTTTTGTGGAAAGTGCTTTGATATTTGAGGCAGGATTGGATGATGGATTCGATTATATTATTGCCATTGATGCTGATGAAGATAAGCGGATAGAAAGGACTTCTGCGAGATTGAAACTTTCGAGTGAGGTAATAGTCAACAAATTTCCACAGATATAAAGAAAAATATGGCAGATTTTGTTGTCGAAAATAATGGAAATATCGATCAGATGTACAATAGCATCGATTTTATACTGACTATTATTAAAATGGCATAATTA
This sequence comes from uncultured Chloroherpeton sp., assembly GCA_964405755.1. Taxonomy (GTDB): domain Bacteria; phylum Bacteroidota; class Ignavibacteria; order Kapaibacteriales; family UBA2268; genus GWF2-33-9. The sequence goes on along the minus strand of CAYOPF010000066.1, from coordinate 11,361 downwards.
TTTCTTAAATAAATTTATTGAAGTTTATTGACAATATGACAAACTTGTGGCAAGGAAAATTGAAAGAATTTGTAACTTTTTTTAATTTTTATTGTCTATTAATTAAGAAAATATACATAATTTTGTTTTTTATAGAAAAACAGGAGGAAATATAAAAATAAACTTCTACTTTGATTTAAAATTATAATAAAATGGATAGTAACTTAAATATTTTAACAGAAACACTTGATAACTCCCCAACAGTAAATGTTGTAGAGAGCAATAAGTTTTTTGTTAAAGACAAAACCAATGGGGGTAATATGGAATTAGTAATGCAAATCGAAAATCTTTTCAAGACTGAAAGAAAGAAATTCTTGGGTTTTATCCGCCAAAGAGTTAGAACACAAGAGGAAGCAGAGGACATTTTACAAGATGTGTTCGCTAATGTTTTGGCAGCATCCGAAAACATTCAAAAGCCAATCGAAAACGTTTCTTCCTGGATATTTACAGCTGTTCGCAATAGAATTATTGATTCCTATCGAAAAAAGAGAGCAGAAACTTTTTCGGAAATTCAGACTTCTGAACAATCCGACGAAGGGTTAGAGATGTTCGAAAATTTTGTGAGCGATCTCTACAACACACCAGATAATGACTTAATGAGGAAAACAATCTGGGATTTTGTTCAAGAATCTCTTGCAGAATTACCTTTGGAACAAAGAGAAGTATTTATTAAAAACGAGTTGGAAGGTGTTTCGTTTAGGGAGATGGCAGAAGAAACAGGTGTAAATATCAATACACTTCTTGCCCGAAAACGATATGCAGTTTTGCACCTCCGTCGCAGACTAACCGAACTTTATGCATCCTTAAATGGTAATTAAATATATATTCTAATATAAATGAAAATGACTGAATATTGAGTTCAGTCATTTTTTTGTATTTCTTGAAAATAATAATTTGAATTGTGCATAAGGTGCTTAGAAATGAGTCTTTACCAAGTCTCCCAATGAATTGCATCTTGATTGAATTTATTTTTTGGTTTGTCCACTCCAGTTGGATAACCAAGTGGAATTATATTCAATGGAATTATGTTTTCGGGGATTCCAAGTTCTTCCTTCATAAATTTAACTACGATATTCTTAGGATGAATAGCAACCCAAGCAGCGCCTAAACCCATAGATTCGGCAGCTATTAAAATATTTTCACTTGCTAATGTTGCATCGATTATAGCATAATCGTAATGTTTCTCACTTGCTTTTTCTTGATTGGTGCAAACCACGATTGCAGCAGCAGCATAATCAAGCATTTTGCCAAATTGCAACGACTCCGAAAATCCTTTCAATATAGTTTCATTCTGAATAACTATAAATTCCCAGGGCTGACAATTCATAGCAGATGGAGCTGCCATTCCTGCTTTTACTAATTCTAGTAATTGTTCTTTAGTAACTTTTTGGCTTGTAAAACCTCGGACACTTTTCCGATTATGGATAACTTTTAAGGTTTCGTTTAAATATTCGATCATTTTATACTCGTTTATTTTAAAATACTATTTATTTAAGAGTTGATTAAATCTTCTCTCTGGGCGATTTTTCCATTCATTTTTGTGATATATATATGAAGCCAATAAAGGAAAAGCGATGGTAACTTCGCTAAATACCATCTGTTCATATGTAGTTTCCACTTTACCCCAAGAGCTTGCTTCTTTCAATGTAGAACCGGAAAGACCACCGTCACGTTCGTCTGCCACAGTAATTTGAACTGCATATTTATGCATGTCTGCATCAATGCCTAATACTTCGGCTGCAACTACTATGTCTTGTGTAAAATTCTTGGGAACTCCACCACCCAACATCAAAATACCAGTAGTTTTATTATCAATTTTAACTTTTGTAATTTCCAGAAAATCCTTTGCAGAATCGATAGAAACAACATCTCCAGTTGAATTAAATTGGTGATGGACCAAACCAAATCCGGCACTACAATCCGAAAAAGCGGGAACAAAGATAGGTATTCCTTTTTCGTATGCTGTTCTAATTATTGAACCTTCTCCTAGGTTGTTTTGGGACAACCATCTTCCCATTTCTTCAATAAATTCGCGTGAACTATATGCTCGCGGTTCCAACGAATTTGCTATTTCGGCAACTGTCATATCGCATGCCCTTAGATCTTCTTCGTCGATGTAAGTATCGTAAATTCTATCTATCATCAATTCTCTTAACTCATTGTCGTCCACAAATTGAGTTCCTTGATAGTGATAATAACCCAAGGCCTCCAAGAAATCCTGATCTACAATGTTTGCACCAGTCGATACGATAGCATCTACCATATTATTTTGCATTAAATCTACTATTGCCGATTTCATTCCGGCACTAATTAGCGAACCAGCCAAGGTTAGAATAATTGCGCATTCTTTGTCGGCAACCATCATATTGGCAATTGTAGATGCACGATGAAGATTACGTGCCTGAAATGCAGTTTTGCCCATCATCTCAATCAATTCAATTGAGTTGAAACTTTTAATGTCGATGTGTTTTACTATTTTCTCTGGATTGAGATAATCTTTTTTTTCAGCCATTTTTTTACTAGATTTTAAAAAAAATAATTAACGAATTAGAACAATCTATATTTATAACTAATCATTATTTAAAATATTCATAATTTCGTCGAACAATACTTTGATTTCGTGCTTTTTCTCCTGATCGATATGGATTTCTGATTTTACAATTTCATCATTCTTGGTTGCTTTAGTTGGTTTATCATACCCATGAAATCCTTTTACTATATTATCGAAGTTCTTTATAATTTCATTTTTGGTCTTATAAATTTCAAAAAGTTGATTTATTTGTTTTATTGATAGATTTTTTTCGTCCAACAAGTTCTTGATTAGCTTTAAAAATTCCAAATCTTCGGACGAATAAACACGGTTTCCGGCGCGATTCTTTTTAGTTTTAAGCAGTGCGAATTCTTTTTCCCAATACCTCAAAATGTGTTGCTCCACATTAAGAGTTTTGCTAACTTCACCTATTGAATAATATAATTTTTTCATTTATATGTTTTTGTAAACTTCCAAATTAAGAAAAATATTTCAATAATATTTTAACTATTATATCGTTTTTTTTATTAATTTTGTAATTCTCAATTGGATAAATATGGCAAAATATATTGTCAACCCGATACTACTTAGAATGAAAGAATCCCAAAAAGGTTCAATTTACCAATCAATAGTTGCTTTGGGTATGCGTGCTCGTCAAATTAACGACCAAATTAAAAGTGAATTTCTTATTCGTGCTAAAGATTACCTCACTAATTTGGAAGAGAGCGAAGAAGCTCAAAAAGAACTCTTCGAAATAAGTAAAGATTTCGATATAATACCCAAACCCAATTTTATTGCTATGAAGGAATTGATGAACGAAAAATTAACTTTTCGGTTACCTTTACAAGAAGAATTAGAAGGCGAAAGCAGCTTATATCAATAATCTGATTTCCAGATATTTAAATTGGAAAAATTTATAAGTTTATTTATTTTTTAGTCTTTAAGAAAAGGATTAAATCTTTTTTCTATTCCTACTGTCGATTTACCACCATGACCGGGAAATATCTCATAATCATCGGGATAAACCAATATCTTTTCTTTTATTGAAATCATGAGCTCAGAAGAGTTCCCACCAGGAAAATCTGTCCGACCAACTCCCAAGTTGAATAAAGTATCTCCGGTTATTATTTTATTTTCTCCAATCAATTCCACACAAATTCCGCCTTGTGTATGTCCAGGAGTATGTAGTATTGTAAAAAACATATTCTCTATTTTGATAATTTCGCCATCATTTACATATTTTGTTGGATTTACGGGTTCAATATTCAAATTTACCCAAGGTGGTAGTTCGACTTGTGGATTGATTATCCGATTAGCATCTGCTTGATGGACATATATTTCGGGATTATATTTATTCTTAAATATTGATAAATCTACAATGTGATCGAAATGTGTATGAGTAAGAATTATTGCCTTTAATTCCAAATGATGATTGCTTATGTAGTTGTCAATTTGCTCGAATGATTGAATTGGAGAATCGAACAAGACACAATGCTGGTGCTCGATAGCCAGATAAGAATTATTTTCCAACGGACCTGTAACAAATGTAATCAATTCCATAAATTAAGTAATTTACTATTTTGTTTATATTTTTGTAATAAAACGAATAAACATAATGAAAAATTTTGTCGCAAACAAACTTAACAATATGCCGGTATCGATTTTTTCGGTTATTTCGCAATTGGCATTCGAATACAAAGCAGTGAATTTAGGACAAGGATTCCCCGACTTTAACGGTCCCGAATGGATATTCGATTTTGCACTCGAGGCTATGAAAGAGGGTAAAAACCAATATGCTCCATCTTTTGGGATTCATTCACTTAAACAATCTATTCAGAGTTATCAAAAGAAATATTACGATTTAGATATTAACATTGATGAAATTATTATTACAGCTGGTGCAACCGA
>CAYOPF010000066.1:3838-6874 GCA_964405755.1 uncultured Chloroherpeton sp. | reverse complement strand
TTGGCGCAACTCATTGTTGTATTGTAATTGGTTTTTTGATTCTTTTAATGCTTTTATCAATCCAGGCGACGAAGTTATTCTGTTCGAGCCATACTACGACTCCTACAATTCGGATGTAGTGTTAGCAGGTGGAATCCCTAAATATGTTACTTTAAATAAGCCTGATTTTACATTTAATTATGATGAATTAGAAAATGCTATTTCTTTCAATACTAAAATCATTGTGCTAAATAACCCCCACAATCCTACTGGAAAAGTATTTTCGTTGGAAGAACTAAATTTTATTGCCTCGTTGGTAATAAAACACGATTTAATGGTAATTTCCGATGAAGTTTATGAATTTCTCACTTATGATGGTTATGAACATATACCATTTGCATCATTGCCGGGAATGAAGGAAAGAACAGTTACTATATCCTCCTGTGGTAAAACTTTTGGGTTCACTGGTTGGAAAATTGGTTACGCTATTGCCAAACCTGAATGGATTAACGCTATTCACGGAATCCATCAATGGACAACATTTGCAGTAAATACTCCCGGTCAGCATGCTATGGCTAATGCATTTATGAAACTGGATGAATATATACCCGAATTCCGTAGGTTATATCAATCAAAATTGGATTTGATTTACAATAACTTAATGAATACGAAATTTACACCCCATCGTCCTAAAGGCAGTTATTTCATAATGGTCGATATTCCCAATGGATTGGGTAACGATAAAGATGCAGCAATTAAATTAATCAAAGAATATGGAGTTGCCACTATACCTCCATCCGTTTTTTATTCAAAATCACATGAAGGAACCACCATGCTCCGAGTTTGTTTTGCAAAAGAGGACTCTACAATTGATGAAGGCATTAATAGATTGAAAGCGGTGCAATAATGGCTTTGAAAGTAATTACTATTGATTTTTGGAACACTTTGTTCGATTCCTCCAATTCTCAGGAACGCAACAAGTATCGCAACCAGGCAATTTACAAAACAATTACCGAGCAAGGTCTCGAAATTTCGGAAAAACAGATTAAGGACGGAATCTCGGCTTCTTGGGCTCATTTTAACGAGAATTGGATTAAGAATATGCGGACGCCACTGCCTCGCGAGACAGTTCAATTTTTCTGGAATTACCTAAAAGTTCCACATAATGATGAATCTATCGATAAGATTGTTTTGCTTTTCGAGTCGATTATACTCGATTATCCACCCAAATTAATGGATGATGCGGGACGTGCCTTAGAAATATTATCCCAGAAATACAAAATTGGACTGATTTCCGATACTGGTTTTACTCCCGGAAGAATACTAAAGCTCGTTATGCAGAAAAACGAAATTATCGATTTCTTCGATGCTTTTAGCTTTAGCGACGAAACTGGTGTTGCCAAACCCCATCCCGATGCGTATTTGAAAATATTAAATCAATTCGGATGCAAACCAACAAATGCACTTCATATTGGCGATATCGAACAAACTGACATCGAAGGTGCGGTCAATTTAGGAATGAAGGCGATTCGATTTAGTGGCGATCCAAGTTACCTTTCCGCACCAAATCCGAAGAAAACTCGTGGAAACGCAGAGTGTTTTAATTGGGAAGATGTTATTGTTAAAATCGAGCAAATCGAAAACAATCCCGACATTGAATTTTAAATATCTAATTGTTTTTTTAAGTTAGATATTAAAAAAAGTTGTTAATTTAATTAAAAATGCTACTAGTTTGAGCAATTGATTGCCTGCTTTGAGCAATTGATTGCCTGCTTTGAGCAATTGATTGCCTGCTTTGAGTAATTGATTGCCTGCTTTGAGTAATTGATTGCCTACTTTGTGCAATTGATTGCCTGTTTTGAGTAATTGATTAAAATCAACAATGCAAATCATAACTAAGATTACACAAACCAAGCGTCGGAAATCACAAACCAAGCGTCGGAAATCATAAACCAAGAGTCGGAAAACAAAGTTTCCTTAACTTTTGTGAAGATTAACAAGGATTGCTTATTAACTTCTAAAGAATTGTAATTAGGTTATTCACTAATTTTGGTAACTTTTATTTTTTGACCTTCGAAGGTTGCCAATTTTGGCACTCTAAGAACTTCTTTCAAAACACAGGCCATTGCTTTCTGATGTTCACTATTTGCATAAAGATAGGTTGGGTTTGCTTTTTCGGTTAATTTAGTTAATTTGCCTTCTTCGTTGTATAGTTCGGCTTTTTGCTTTAAAACATAGAAGAAAATCTTCCGCCAAAGTGGTTGCTCAGTATCAATATATTTAAGCATAAAGAAATTAATTAGTTTGGAAGGAAATCTATAGAAATAGGTGTAGTCTGCAACAACTAATGCGAGAATTTCAGTTTTTGGGTATTTTTCGCGAAATTCTGTACAGGTCATAAATTAGTATCGCACAGTTGCCAAAACTGAAGTAAAGATTGTTTCCATTTCGAAATCGCTGGGCATAGTAATTCCCGATAAATTTAATGGAATCATACTAATTTCGTAAACATTATCGGTAGTTGATCGAAAAACTGCGTTGTAGGAAAATATGGGTTGCGACTTGGTTCTGTATTTATACATCACAAATTCCATGTGCGAGGATGTGAAAGTAGAAATTGTGTGATTCTTAATCAATCCACCCAATGATTTTTTTTGTTTTTTATCGAAAAGCAAATTTGCAATTCCAATTAATTTTTGTTCTTTGAAAACATCATCAATAATTGGATTGTTCTTAACGCAAGAAAAAACAAGAGATAAGCTATAATCTGGATTAACAGCAACAGCATAAACATCGCTTGGTGTGTCGGGACCTAAATCGATAAAAAACCAATCTTTAGGAAGCAACGAAATCATATCGCCTTTTTCAGAGCGTAGAATTTCTTCTCCCATTATAATCTTGGGTTTTGGAATTAAATCAACTGATATGTATTCATCAACTTCTTCGGTATGTTTTTTAACGAATATACAATTTGTAAGTACTAATGATAGTAACACAAACGATGAAAATATCAGGACTCTTTTTATGTAATTAATATATAAAATCATTTTTAGTATT
>CAYOPF010000066.1:0-3828 GCA_964405755.1 uncultured Chloroherpeton sp. | reverse complement strand
ATGTAATGAACCTGGAGAATCTGTGTGATGACAAGTATAGTTGTGCTTGGAAAGGAAATTGGTTACACTTTCGACCATTTTGGGATTACCACACAAAAAGAAGTGAGTTTTATTTGGATTTACTTCAATTCCAACATTTTGCAAAACATCATTATTTAAGTGCTCTTCGATATAACCACGAAGTCCAGTCCAGGAGGAATCAGCTTTCAGTAAAGTAGGGAAGTAGTGAAAATTGGGAAATAAAGTTTGTAACAAATTCAGTTCACTGTAATATCCAAGGTCCCATGGATTTGCTGCACCATGTATTATAGCTAATTTAATTTCTGGATGATGATGAATGTGAGAACGCAGAAAACTAATGTAGGGAGCCAACCCGGTTCCAGTAGCAATCATCACAATGTTAGTGTCAGGTGGAGTATCATTCAACGAGAAAACGCCAAGAATTTTGTCATCAATCCACATTCGACTACCTTGTTGCAAATTGAATAACCGAGGGGTTAATTGACCCGATTTTACATGAGAAATATAGAATTCAAAATCGCTGGTATCGTGTTTGGCCGATGCAATTGAATATGGTCTTTTAATTAAGAATTCGGGTTCGTGATCATCAATTGGAACAGATGAATGAGGCGAGCGAGTTTCTTTGGCAAGTAATCCAATAGTTGTATATTGACCAGCCTTGAATTCAATTCGTGGAGTGTCGGTTCTCAGTCTTAATATCATCAGGTCGGGGGTAAGCAATATTTTCCCCATTACAGTAGAATTATATACTTCATCCATTATTTTCCAATTTTATTAAAATTCAAAAATTCTAAATTACCAAATTTTTATTTGAAAAGCAAAATATAAAGAATTTAATTTTTTGATAAAAGAAATTATAAGTTGATTAATTAAGGATTAAATAAAAAATAGAGGAAGTCTCTGATTGAAAAAAAGAATCGAGACTTCCTCTTTTGTTTTACAATTTTCCTTCTTTCATTTTAATTAGATTCAAAGCAGAGCCAGCTTTGAACCATTCAATCTGAAAATCATTATATGTGTGGTTTGCTAAGATTTCGTCGATAAATCCATCTTTATGATGAACAATTATTTTCAGTTGTTTACCAGGAGCAAATTCGTTGAGCCCAATAAAATCGAAAATATCATCTTCTTGAATTTTATCATAATCTTCCTTGTTTGCAAATGTTAATGCCAACATACCCTGCTTTTTCAAATTAGTTTCGTGGATCCGAGCAAAAGATTTCACAAGAATTACACGAATGCCCAAGTAACGTGGTTGCATTGCTGCATGTTCACGAGAACTGCCTTCGCCATAGTTTTCGTCGCCAACAACCACCGAGCCAAATCCAGCTCGTTTGTATTCTAATTGCACATCTGGAATTCCTCCGTATTCACCTGTAAGTTGATTCTTTACTTTATTTGCAGTGTCGTTAAAGTAATTAATTGCGCCAGTCAGAGTGTTTTTGGCAATATTCTGAAGGTGTCCACGATATCGCAACCATGGACCAGCCATTGAAATATGGTCTGTGGTGCATTTTCCCTTTGCTTTAATTAAAAGTTTTAAACCAAGTAGGTCATTTCCATCCCAAGCTTTAAACGGACTTAGGAGTTGCAACCTTTCTGAAGATGGATCTACAACCACTTGAACTGATGAACCATCAGAGGCAGGAGCAATATAACCCAAATCTTCAACAGCAAAACCTTTTGGAGGTAGTTCTTCTCCCGTTGGCTCTGGGAATTTAACTTCATCACCATATACATTTTTTATTGTGTCGGTTAATGGATTATAATCCAATCTACCGGCAAAAGCAAGTGCTGTAACAATCTCGGGAGAAGCAACAAAAGCATGAGTGTTTGGATTGCCATCATTTCTTTTGGCAAAGTTTCTATTAAATGATGTTATAATCGAATTTGCTTTTTCTTTGTCGATGTCTGTTCTCATCCACTGACCAATACATGGGCCACATGCATTGGCAAGCACAGTTCCGCCAGCTTCTTCGAACAAGCCGATAAACCCATCTCGTTCAATAGTATATCTGATTTGTTCTGAGCCTGGTGTAATATTGAATGGACTTTGAACTTTCAAATTGTTCTTCAAAGCTGTTTTAACTATCGATGCAGAACGCGAAATGTCCTCGTAGGAAGAATTGGTACAGGAGCCAATTAAAGCATTGGAGAGATCCAAAGGCCATCCATTGTCCTTAGCAGCTTGTCCGAATTCGTCAATTGGAAAAGCACGATCTGGAGTAAATGGACCATTAATATGAGGTTTTAATTCTGATAAATTGATTTCGATAACCTGGTCGAAGAATTGTTCAGGATTATCCCAAACTTCAGGATCGTCGGATAAGAATGATTTATAATTATCGGCTAAATCAGCAACTTCGGTCCTTCCGGTATTGCGTAAATATTTACTCATTTTTTCATCATAATTGAACATCGAAGTAGTTGCTCCAATTTCTGCGCCCATATTGCAAATAGTTGCTTTGCCAGTTGCAGAAATTGAGTTTGCACCTTGGCCGAAATATTCAACAATAAAGCCAGTTCCACCTTTCACAGTTAAAATACCAGCTACCTTTAAAATTACATCTTTTGGTGAAGTCCAACCACTTAGTTTTCCTGTTAACTTCACACCTAATAATTTTGGGAATTTAAGCTCCCAAGCCATCCCTGCCATCACGTCGACTGCGTCGGCACCGCCGACTCCTATAGCAACCATACCTAAACCACCAGCATTTGGAGTATGGGAATCGGTTCCAATCATCATCCCACCTGGAAATGCGTAATTTTCCAGAACAACTTGATGGATAATCCCAGCACCTGGCTTCCAGAAACCAATTCCATATTTATTTGAAACGGAAGATAAAAAGTCATAAACTTCACGGTTCATTCTTTCGGCTTCGTTTAAATCCTCTTTGGCACCAACCTTTGCCAGTATTAAGTGGTCGCAGTGAACAGTTGATGGTACTGCAGCTTGCGACTTTCCTGCCTGCATGAACTGTAATAATGCCATTTGTGCTGTTGCATCTTGCATTGCAACTCGGTCTGGTCGGAAATCAACATAGTCCGCTCCTCGTTTATAATCGATTATCTCATCATTATAGAGATGAGTATATAAAATCTTTTCGGCAAATGTTAGTGGTCGGTTTATCTTTTCTTTGATTTTACCTATTTTTCCGGGTAATTCTGTGTAAAACTTTTTGATCATTTCAATATCGAAAACCATAGTAAATCCTTAATTTAGTTTTTAATAAATTTCGTTTTAAGTATTTTGCAAATTAAATAATTTTTTTTAAGATTGTTCAAATTATTTTAAGTTATGAATAAAATTTTTGTTTTAGATGGGATGTCGATTGTGTTCCGTGCCTATCATGCCTTGGCTCAATCAAATTTTCGCTCACCCGAAGGAATAGCTACTGGTGCGATATACGGATTTTTGAATATCATCACAAATTTTTTGGAAAAAGAAGACCCAAAGTATTTTGCAGTTGCATTCGATACATCTGCCCCAACTTTTCGTCGCGAAAAGTATGATTTTTATAAGGCCAACAGAGCAGAATTTCCTGAAGAACTGGTACCTCAGTTACCAATAATTAAAAGAATTTTAGATTTAATTGGAGTTCCACAAATTGAACAATCTGGATTCGAAGCAGATGATATAATTGGAACTATAGCGAAAAAAAATGCAAATTCTGAAAATCATTTTTACCTTGTTACAAGCGATAAGGATTTTTATCAATTGATAGATGAAAATATTTCTGTAATGAAACCAGCGGGTTTTAAAACAGACGATTTCGAAATTGTTTCCTTCTCTGGGGTTTACGACAA
>CAYOPF010000065.1:0-16209 GCA_964405755.1 uncultured Chloroherpeton sp. | reverse complement strand
CCGGTTTGTGCGGCATTTATTCTAAAATAAGTGCTTAATTCCATAGGGCATCGAACGCCTTTGGGAATATAAACAAAAGAACCATCCGAAAAAACTGCAGAATTCAATGCGGCATAATAATTATCAGTGTAGGGAACAACACTCCCGAGATACTGCTTAATCAATTCTGGATATTCTTTTATTGCTTCGCTTATAGAGCAAAAAATAATCCCTGCTTCTGCTAATTTATCCTTGAAAGTAGTTGCCACCGAAATACTATCCATAACAGCATCAACTGCAATTCCTGCAAGCAGTTTTTGTTCTTCCAGGGGAATACCTAATTTATTGTAGGTATCGCGAATTTCGGGGTCGATTTCCTCTAAACTTTTTGGTTTGGATTTAATAACGGGAGCCGCATAGTAATATATATCCTGGAAATCAATTTCGGGAAAATTTACTTTTTGCCACTTGGGTTGTTTCATTTGTTGCCAAAATCTGAATGCTTTTAACCTATATTCGAGCATATAAGCTGGCTCATTCTTCTTTTCGGAAATAAAACGAACAATATCCTCGTTCAACCCTTTGGGAGCATATTCCTGTTCTATGTTTGTAACAAATCCATACTTGTAATCAGATTTCGTGATTTGTTCTATTAATTCATTGGACATAAAATCCTCTATATTATCTCTGAGAGTTTAATTTCATCAAATAGTTTTTCGATTTTGGATTGTAGAATTGTCATCGACGATTTGATTCCACAATTTTCTGTATGTTCGCAGCTATCGCCAGATGCAACGTATTCTTGTTTGGGAAAGTAACCTAATTGGGCTTTATCGTTGCATTGAATTAATTTTGGATACTCGCCCATAATTTTTAGAAAATCAAGGAAGGAAATCGAAGTAATTTCATTTTTAATTTTATAGCCGCCCTTTGTTCCTTCTTGCGATTCCAACAAACCATTTTTCATTAATTGTTGCAAAGTTTTTGCTGTTAAATGCTGAGGAATACCAATACTCGATGATATCTGCTTTGCTGAATAATAATTGCTTCCATTGCCTGTAAGAACCTGCATGCTCATCAAAGCATATTCTATTTTTTTTGGTATTCGTAACATAGTTAAATGATAGAACGAAAAAAAACTCGGACTATTTTAATCCGAGTTATCGTTATTTGTTAAATAATTAGGTAATAAAAATAAAATTTATTTTAGTTTTTCAATAGATTGACTTCATCGACGTATACAGTTTGTTTCTTACGGAACAGGGCAAGTATGATTGCCAGTCCAATAGCACTTTCGGCAGCTGCTACTGCCATCACAAACAAAACAAAAATTTGTCCCGTTTGTTCTCCCAAATATCTGGAAAATGTTATAAAAGTTAAATTTACACTATTCAGCATCAATTCTATCGACATAAAAATTATGATTGCATTGCGACGGAAAACAACTCCCAATGCTCCAATGCAAAAAATAATTGCAGATAAACCCAAATACAATTCTATTGGTAACGAATTCATAACCATTCTCCTTAATCTATTAATTTCTTTTTGGCCATAACCATTGCTCCAATAATTGCAGCAAGTAGTAATATGCCCACAATTTCGAAAGCCGCAAGATGCTGCTTGAACAACAAATCACCTATTGCTTTAGCACCAAACATCTGGCTTAAATCACTTTCTGCAGGATAGTGAATTCCCCCTGAAGTTAAATATACAACCAGCATTACTGCAAATATGGCAACGATAAGTATTCCAAAACTATTTCGGGACTGAACCGCTAATTTATGCTTTTCTTCTTCATTTAAGTTAAGCAACATTATGACGAAGATGACCAAAACCATTATTGCACCGGCATAAACAAGGATTTGCAATACAGCTATAAATTGGGATTGAAGTGCTAGATATAGCCCGGCTAATGCAAAAAAATGAACTATCAGCGACATCGCCGAATATATCGGATGGCGATTAAGCACAGTCGATAATGCACTTGCTATTGCAATTATGCCAAGAATTATGAAAGAAATTAATTGTAATTCCACTTTGTTTCGATTTTTATGTAAAAGCAAAAATAAATAATTTTTCTCAATTTTGATTATTTTAAAATAAAAGTTTTTTTTATGTGTTTATAAACTACTTAAAATTATGGATTAATTTATGTTAAATAAAACAAAAATTGCAGTTACAATACTTGGTTTGATTTTCTTAATTTCGTGCTCGGACGACAATACCACCCAACCTACTACCGAGCAGAATTTCTTCCCTCTCAATCTTAATAATTACTGGGTTTACGAAAATTATCAACTCGATTCGGCTGGCAATAAAGTTTTGGCAACAAAAGCAATAGATTCGATGATTGTTGCCAAGCAGGAAACTGAAGATGTCCTGACAATGAAAAGCGTCAAGATATCAGTTGCAAAACATTATTACACTAACAAAGATTCAGAAGACCAGAAATTGTACTATTCGAAAGATGCTTTATATCAAAAGTTCGACCAAATTCCCGGACTTGGTGCTGAATTATTTGGAATAAAAATTAAAGATTACATTCCATTGGACTGGGTTTTGCTTGTGGACTTTAAGAATACAAATTGGACAATTATCCCACAAGGCAGCGTTAAAATTCCAGATCAGACTATTCCAGGTGCTGGCAAAGTTGATTTGGACCTCTCTTACACATTGGTTGGTACCAAAGGAGGAACCAAACAATTCACAATTAGTGGCAAACAGTATACTGCAAACGAGTACAAATTATCCTTCAAGCTTTCGGGTAATGTTATATTAAAAGATTTGTTCGATGCCAAAGTGCCAATTTCCGAAATTACTTTTCCAACAAGTATGTACTTTGTTGATGGATTAGGAATGGTCTACACTAAGACAGATGGTGTGAATATAAATATTGCTGGAGTTGTTAATCAACGTGTTGATGGCAACGAATCGGTGCTAGTTCGATATAACGTTGTAAAGTAATTAGTCACTAAGTGATTTAAAATATTCAATAATTCTTTCTGCATCAGCAGAGGTAACAACTTCAGAAAGTTCTTCGATATTTTGTTCTCTAATAGATTTAACCGAGCCGAATTGCTTCAATAGCTTTTCGGCTTTTGTTTTTCCTATCCCCTTGATTTTTGTAAGCTCAGTTTGTAATGTTCGTTTTTCGCGTAATTTGCGATGGTAGGTAGTCGCAAAGCGATGTGCTTCGTCGCGGATTTGTTGCAATAATCGTAAACTCAAGGAGGACTTTGGCAATAAAATAGAATCTGATTCACCTGGTACAAAAACCTCTTCCAATCGTTTTGCTAAACCAATTATATTTGTTTTGGACAATATTTGCAATTCTTCCAGCACTTCCACAGCTGCATTTAATTGTCCCTTGCCACCATCTATTATAATCAAATCTGGTATTTGCTGTTTCTCGGTTAATACTCTAGTATAGCGTCGACGAACCACTTCTTTCATAGAAGCGTAATCATCGTTTCGGAGAACTGTTTCGTTTTTGAATTTACGGTATTCAGATTTTTTGGGTTTGCCTTGCTCGAACACTACTAACGAAGACACGAGGTCTGTACCCTGAATATGAGAGTTATCGAAGCATTCCAACCGAACTGGAGGACGCTTTAGCCGCAAATCTCTCTGAAGAGATAAAACTGCTTTAGGAACTTGCTTTTCCCGATTTTCTATAGAATTTAAATGTTCTTGAAGAATGAATTTTGCATTTTCGTTAACCATTGCGACAAGCTTTTGCTTTTCGCCAGCTTGGGGTATTGCAAAGCTGAGATTTTGTTTAAATTTTTTTCGAATCCAATCCGATAAATACTCCAAATCCTCTGGTTCGTGTGGGAGTAAGACTTCGTCGGGGATGAATTCAGTGTTCATATACCACGCTTCCAAAGTTCGCTGGATTACTTCCGCTTCGGTTGATTCGAGTGAGGACTTCACGAAAAAGTGTTTTTTACCGATTACTTTTCCTTCGCGAACCAAAAATACAACGCTACAAACACTATCCTCGATTCGTGCAATACCAAAAACATCTTTATCTTTGAAATCCTGGGATACTATCTTTTGCTTGGCGGCAAAGTCCTGCAAGGACAATAGTTTATCGCGAATCTCAGCTGCTTGTTCAAATTTCTCATTTTCGGCCAATTCTAGCATCCGCTCTTCCAGAATTTGTACTAATTTTTTTGTACGGCCTTGCAGAATATGCATTGCACTTTTAATATTTTCCTGATAGTGTTCCCGGGTTACGTAACCAACGCAAGGACCTTCGCATTTATGAATATAGTAATCCAAACATAGTTTGAATTTTTTATCCTCGACTGATTGTTTGGTTAATTTCAAATTACAACTGCGAACATAGAACAAGCTCCGTATGATACGCAGCATCATTTTCATCGAGGGAACTTCAGAATATGGTCCGAAATACTTAGAACCATCCTTTATCGCTTTTCTTGTTGGTAAAATCTTTGAGAATTCCTCGTTTGTTACTTTAATGTATGGATAGGTCTTATCGTCGCGAAGCAGAATGTTGTACTTTGGTTTATGTTTTTTAATTAAGTTGTCCTCCAAGATAAAAGCTTCATCTTCGGTATCGACAACAAGAAAGTCGAAATCGTCGATATGACTTACCATTGCTTTGGTTTTAGCATCAACAATGCGTCCTTCTTGGAAATAGGAACGAATTCGGTTACGCAAATTCTTGGCTTTCCCAACATAAATGATTGTACCAGAAGCATTTTTATGTAGATATACTCCTGGCTTGGTGGGCACTTCCAGTAATTTTTGCTTTAATTTCTCACTGTTAAGCTGTTCAATTTCGATTGGCTCGGCATTCAATGCATTCCTTATTTCACTGGGAATTTCCATAGCTTAACTTTCCATTTCGCGCCATTTTGGTAGGTTTATCTCAGGTTTTTTAATATATACCAAATCGTCGATTATTCTTACGTCGAAAGCTTGAATTGATTTCAATCCTTGCAATTGGTTTATATTTTCGCCTGTTTTCAAATTATAAGTCCAATGGTGAAGCGGACACATCACATTTCCATCTTTAATATAGCCTTGTGCTATTTTGTTCTGATGACGATGGGGACAAACGTTCGACAAACAATATACTTGATTGTTCACAAAAAAAATTGCAACTTCGTAATCTAAATCATCACCCAAAGGAACCGTAATCCCACCATTGATTTTTAAATTCTTAACAGATTCAATCTGCCAGTATTCCTCGCCAGATATAGAAATTTTAGGGAAATTATAAAATTCAGGCATAGAGATTTAATACTTAAAATGTAGAATAAATGTAGTACCGTTATCGCTTGTAATTATTTCGAAGTTATCACTTAACGACTTCATAATGTAGATTCCACGACCACTTTCCTTAAATAAATTTTCTTCCATCGTGCAATCGCTAATCGATGATGGATCGAATCCATGTCCCTGGTCCTGAACAATTATCTCGAGTTCGTGCGAATTAGCAAAAAGTTCGAAGGAAACGCTTTTGTTGGGATCCATTTTGTTACCGTGGGTCATTGCATTATTTACAGCTTCGCTTATTGCTATTAAAATATTATAGTACAAATCCTTCGAGATGCTGTATTCTTTTTTCACATTTTCGATTAGTGATTCCACCAAATCGAGAGTTGAATGTTGATTTGGAAATATTTCCTTATTATGTATATCAAAATCTTTCATAGGCACTAATTAAAAAACATATTTATTGATAAATTCATGTTAGCAATTTCGTTAATTTTATTCTTGTTTTGATACTGAAATTCGTACCATCCGTTAAATCTCAATTGCCAATCCCTATAACGATAGGCAATCATTACTTCCGGTGAAATACTCATTATGTCGTAATCAACAAGGTTCTCTTGTATTTTGGATTGTTGATAATCGAACAAATTACAACCAATTCCTATCTCACCATTAATATATTTACGAATAAACAAAGATTTTATGAAATATTCGTTTATTCTTATTTGAGGATACTCACTAAATTCGTGCCAATTAAGCAAACTACGGTCGCTCATTTGATATTTGAATTGAGTTCTACTTTCAATTTGTTCTGTAAACAAAATTAAAATGGAATCGCGATAACTTATATTTCTCAGACTCAGACTTTTGGATGCAGATGATTTATTTGCAAAATCGTAAATTGTATAATTAGCCAGCACTTCGAGCTTTGGATTGATTTGAAGGAAATCATTTTTATACCTAACTGTTGGCGAAAACCGATAGATTTTGTTCCAGTTATTCATATTGCTTCTTTGCGAAAACAAGTAAACAAGGTGGTTTTGTATGTTTTCGAATGATACTTCAATATTAGTAAATCTCGAGAACCTATGATTAAAAATGGCTTTGAAAATACTGCTAAATTCATCACGGTCATCGAAATTTTGCTTCGAAGGTGTGTCGTACTGCAATAAATATATGTTGTAGTTTACAGATAAATTTGTATTTCTAGATAGATTCAATACTGTTTGATAAAGCAAATTGAATTTATTTGTTTGATAGTCTCGCTGATTTTCAATATTTTGGTATTTCAACAATTCACCAGAGTAATTTTTGTCGGCTAATTCCAATGTATTGCTTTCGCTTCGATTCCAAAAACCAACAGTAACAAAATGATTGAGTAAACCCCACTGCCAGTTAAGTCCCGAATTGATAGCAATTTCCATTTGAGCAATATTTCGGCGAAAGTTTGAGTAATCGAATTCTTTCCAGCTTTGTTTATATTCTCGGTTAATTGAATTGGAGTTTAAGTTAAAATCCAAAAACAAGGCCAATTTTTCCGAAATACTATAATCTATCAATATCTTGGGATTGATATAGTTTTCCTGACGTGTTTCAATTGGAATAAATTCACTATTCGAAGCTATAGATAGCAAGTTATTCTGAAGAAATTTGTATTCTATACTTGTTTGCAACAAAGCATCGTCGCTAAAACGCCCAAACATATTGAATTTTGCTAAAATATCCCTATCCAGCCTGTCCAGATTCAATTTTAACCAGTTCCCAGATATATTACCTGAAGTATTCACATTATCGAAAGAAAAATTTTTCCATCCGCCTTTCACCGATATCACTTGACCTTGTGAATTCAATCCAAGCAATTTGTTGCTCTCGAGCCCAGCAACAGCCGATAGATTGTAATAACTCTCGTCTGAATATTCCAAACCCATCAATCCATTGATACGCGATAATTGATTTATTCCAATGTTTCGGCTATCCGATACCAAGATTAAGTTTTGTTTGGCAATTATTCCCAATTGACCAAATATCGATTTTTTAAATGTTATTTGCCAAAATTGGTCGTCGCGCGAGGACAAATCGGCGAGTTTCAAATAATTCCCATTATAGTGTTGGCGTAAAGAAATATCTCCATAATCGGTTTTTAGCAATGCCTTTCCCTCGACTTGCAATTGGAATAAGTTGATATATTTGTTGAAACTAGTAATTAAATAATTGTTGTACTCCAAGCTGTCGTCGATGTTGCTATTCAAAATATTATTCTCGCCAGGTTGAGTATTGTTGGCTTTTATTTGAATAGAATTAAAAAAAAATATGAGGAAAAATAAAAATGATAATTGCAATGCTGTTATCTTAGTGGATATCGGCATATTACTTAAATCTTAAAGCATTAACAATCTTTACCTTCGATGCAATTATCGAGGGGATTATTGTTGCAAGCAGTGCAAGTAGAAATGTAATTAACAACACCGTGATGTAATGAGATGGGTTTATCTCCACAGGCAAGACATCGAGGAAATATATCTCGCCGTTTAATCTTATGAGTCCAAATTCTTTTTGCAATAAGCTCAATGTTAATGATATCACCGAACCAATTAATAAACCAATCAAAGCGAACCGTATGCCCACATTGACGAACAATACAATAATTTGGCTTTTGGTCATTCCCAAAGATCGCAGTATCCCAATATGTCGCATTTTTTCCAATATTAAAATCAACAATGTGGTGATAATGTTGAATGCGGCAATAATCGAAATCAGTCCCAAAATAATTGGTATAGGTTCTTTTTGTAATTCAATCCACGAAAAAACAGAACGGTGCAAGTCGAAAACGGATAGGCAATAATATGGATAGCCCAGATATTTTTCTAATTCGCTCCCTAATTTCGATGCTTTGGTTACATCGTCGATTAATAGTTCTATATTAGTTGCCTGATTTTTGACGATACCCATAAATTGCTGAACTATATCAAAGTCCGCATATACTACCAGATCATCATATTGAGCCATTTGTGATTGGAATATTCCAACAATTTGGAACTTGCCTGCACGATAACTTATATCTTGGATGCTGCTCGACTTTAAGAAAAACAAATGAGCCGTATCTCCTACTTGGGCTTTTATTCTTTGGGCTAACCGATAACCGATTACGATTGCTTTTTTGTTGATTAATTCACTATTTCCGTCAACTATAATTGGGTTAATCCTATCGGTCAAATAATTGGATTTAACACCCCGAAGTCCAATCCCTTCGGTAAATTCTTTCGTTTTTATTAGCGCTTCGGATTGATTGACTGGATATATTTTTTTTATGGAAGAACTATATTTTTGTGTAGTAGCAGTAAGTTGATTGTAATCGCTAATCAAATTTCTATTAAAAGGTTGAATAATTATGTGTGAAGTAAATTTGATAGCATTTTCTCTCAATGTTTTGTCGTAGCCTTCCAAAACTGCTAACGAAAGCAACAGAGCAACAACTCCGATAATGATACTAAATAATGAAAAATACTTTGCAAAGCTTATAAAACGCTTGTTTGTGCTTTTCCAGAAATGAATTGTTATGAATTGTGTCAGGTTCATTAAACAAAACTAATAAATTTTTACTAATATTTTGGACGAGTCTCGTACTCTATTGGATCGAAAATTCCTGCTTCGTCGAAACCTTTTAATCGCAAAGCACACGAATCGCAATTTCCACAGGCAATATCATTGTTTCGATAGCAACTCCAGGTTAATTCGAAAGGCACTCCGAGTTCATTTCCCAGATTAATAATTTCATTCTTACTCATTTCGATTATTGGTGTTTCAATTTTAATTGTTGTTTCGGGTTTTGTTCCAAAACAAATCATTTTTTGTGCGGCTTCGAAAAATTCCTTTCGAGTATCTGGATAGCCACTGGAATCCACCTGGTTAGCACCAATATAAATTGTCGTTGCACCAATTACCTCGGCCCAGCTTGTGGCAATTGCCAGGATATTTGCATTGCGGAAGGGCACATAAGTGTTAGGTATATCTTTACTATCCAACTTGGCATTAAAAACGTTAATGTTAGCATCGGTGAGACTGCTACCACCAATTTCCGCAAGGTAGGAAATGTCCACGATAAGCTTTTCGGTAATATTGAAATAGTCGCAAAGTTGCATGAACGACTGCAATTCGCGTTTTTGAGTTCTTTGGCCATAATTCAAATGCAAAGCGGCAATTATGTATCCCTTTTTGAGAGCAATTGCAGTAGTTACTGCCGAATCCATTCCACCACTTAATAAAACTATTGCTTTTTGCATATTTTTTTCTTTAATAACGATTTGAAATAAATATAATTTAGTTAATTTGCATTTAAGGGGAAAAACAATTTTTAGTTTGTCGATATTTCCAAAAATAAGAGAGAGTTTAATAAAAAATCGTTGGAGGATAATCCTTGCGATATTTATTACTGTTACGATTATCGTATTTTGGATTAACAATGTTTCCTCCGTCAATTCTATGATTTTAGAAAACCATAGGCTGGAAGTGAAATTGAAGGATTATCGCTCCCAGAACGAAGAATTACGCCAACAGATAACTCAATTATCGTCACCAAACAGAATAATTGAGATTGCATCTGTTCAATTAGGTATGGTTTCCAACGAGGAAGCCCCAATTGTTCTAAAACACTAAAAAATGAGAAGAAGAAAGAAAATAGCAAACCCCGAAAAAATATCCCAATACAAATTGTTTGCTATTGTTATTCTGTTTACACTCGCATCAGTCGGACTTATTGCACGACTGTTCTATCTACAGATTATTAAATATGATTACTTTACCGATAAAGCTAAAAATATTCAGTTAATCAAAAAGAATATTAATGCAACAAGAGGAAGAATATACGATAACCGCAATAATGAACTTGTTACTAGCACCAAATCTCTTATGATTGCTATCGACCCTTCGGTTACTCACAAAATGCCCAAACGAAAAATAGCATTTTTGGATTACCTTGCTAAGATAATGCAAAAAAACTCAAAATACTATTATAAATTAACTCAGGATACTACCTTAAAATACGTAATACTCGAAAAGGAAGTTAATATCAAATACAAGGAAAAGCTTGTTGAACTTCAATTTTTCGGAGTAATTGTTCAGGAAAATTTCGAGAGGATTTACCCATACGACGTTTTGGCGGCACATATTCTGGGTTTTACCAATTCCGACGGTATCGGAATCAGTGGGTTGGAACTCCAATTCGATTCAGTTTTAAGCGGAAAACCTGGTTACATGGTATTGAAGAGGGATTTACGGCGTAATCTCCATGCAAGTGCCGATTTACCCAATATTGCCCCAGTGGACGGATACAACTTGCACCTGACAATCGACATTAATTTACAAAGCATAGTTGAATACGAACTTGCCAAAGGAGTGGAGAATTATGCCGCAAATGCTGGAACTGTAATTGTTATGAATCCTCAAACTGGCGAGATACTTGCCTTGGCATCTAATCCGCAGTTCAATCCCAATATTCCTGTCGAACGAAAAAGCAGTTGGGTGAGAAATCGTGCGATAAACGACGAGTACGAACCCGGTTCCACTTTTAAAATGATTACGGCAGCCGCCGCATTGGAAGAAAAACTGGTTAAACCTTCGGATGTTTATTCTGGATTTGGAGGTGCCTACAAAGTGGGAGATTACACAATCCGAGATGTCCATCCGTTGGGGAATATCACATTTCGCCAGGCAGTGGAGCAATCCAGCAATATCGTTTTTGCTCAAGTTGCATCCAAAATACCTAATAAAACTTTTTATAAATACATTCGTGATTTTGGATTTGGGTTACTTACCGACATTGAACTGCCCGGTGAAGCTAAAGGACGAATCCCAAAACCCGAAAAAATTACACCAATGCTCCAAAAATACATTGGATTTGGATACGGTATTGCAGCAACACCCTTGCAGATGTTGTGCTCTTATTGTGCAGCTGCCAATGGTGGTAATCTGATTAAACCCTTCATCGTTAAAAAATATACCGATAACAACGGTAACACAATTTATGAAAATAAACCTAAGGTTATTCGCAAAGTAATATCAAAAGAAACTTCAGACTTAATCAAGGAATTGTTTGTTGGTATAATTGAAAATGGGACTGGAAAAGCCGTTAAAATTGCAAATTTGAAGATTGCCGGCAAAACAGGAACATCTCAGCAGTTGGTAGAAGGAGCTTATTCCAAAGCACATTATAACGCATCATTTGTTGGCTTTTTTCCTGTCGATAACCCACAAATAGCAATGATTGTTGTTTTGGATAATCCAAAAACAAATTATTATGGTGGAGCAACCGCTGCACCAATTTTTCGCAATATTGCTCTTCGCATAATTAATTCCAGCGACATCCTGCTTAAGTAATTACCAAAATTACAGATAATATAATTATAATTATTTGAAATGCGAAGGAAAAAACCGAACTCCTACGGCAGAACTCCCCCATTCCCCCTCTTAAAAAAGAGGTGTGAAATACCATAAGAATAAAAAAATAAAAATATTCATTTAAAAAAAATAATTCCCCTCTAAAAAGAGTGGATTAAGGGGTGTGTTAAAATATACAAATGATGATAAATTTATCTCAAAAAGAAATTGACGACACCCTCCCCTGCACCATCTTCAAGAGGGGGAATATAGCAAGATTCGTCTCCCACTCTCTTCATAAGAAAGGGGGACAAAGGGGCGAATTCGCAGATTTGATTCTTCGCTTTGGCTCAGAATAACAAGGTTCTGTACAAATACAATTGTAAATTGCTATGATGCAATTATTTATTAATCGGCTTTATTCTGGGTTTCTTTTGATATCTTCTTGAATACTTTACGCAATGCACGATATAGGGTTCGAGAATTATCAGCGATCAAATCCATATCCGAAAGAATTGTAAAATAGAGCAAATTTCGTTTAATTGGTTTTGGAGAATGCTTGACGCGTTCTACCTGTAATTTGTTGAGCTCTTCAGTTTTCTTTTTGAAAGCATCAATTTTTTCTTCGATGTCTGCTTCTTTATACTCTTCGACATTATTGATAACATTCATAAGCACAGCAGAGAATTGAGAAAGATTATCTGCAATAGATTGAATTTCTTTTGCTTGGTCCTCGCTCAATAAAGTATGCGAATTGGCTACATAGTAATAATTTTGCTCAGTTAACAATTGCACTCGGTCTGCTAAATTCTGAAGATTCGACATTATTTTGGTAGAGAAGTTCATAAACTCATTCATACGTTCATCGGGAACCTTGAGCAGATTGATAATATTTGTCGAAAGTATATTTACTTCGCGAGCTACATCGCGAGCATCGGCACGAAGTTTCCGTAATTTAATTGCGTCGTTGTGGACCAATCTATCCAAACTCAATGCAATCATGCTATATGAGGTATTAACATAATTAGCAATTTGATTAATTAATTGTGTATAATATGAAGAATCTAATTTATTGTCTTGAAACACAAAGGTTTTTTCGATATTTTCATTTTTTGCTTCTCTTTTTCTGTGCAAAATTGCATTCTTCCAAAATACGAGTCCTAAAGCAATTATAGAAAGAATTACCCCAAAGAATCCGAAATAAATGACAACAAAAGAGATTATTAATGAGAACAATGTCGCCAAAATCGCTGTAACCATCCACCCACCAATAACGGTTAGAATACCCGATACTCTATAGACTGCACTTTCGCGTCCCCAAGCTTTGTCTGGTAATGCCGCCGCCATTGCAGCTATGAATGTAATATAGGTTGTAGAAAGTGGCAATTTTAAATAAGTTCCCAATGATATTGATGCAGAAGAAATTGCCAAAATTACTGATGCTC
Organism: uncultured Chloroherpeton sp.; assembly: GCA_964405755.1. GTDB lineage: Bacteria > Bacteroidota > Ignavibacteria > Kapaibacteriales > UBA2268 > GWF2-33-9. Next base: position 3,166 of record CAYOPF010000065.1, on the reverse strand, counting down.
GAATAATATCGAACGAACTTCGCTCACCATGCTCATCCACTTCAACTTTGAATTGTGATGTATCGAATTGTTTCTTTACAAAATTTTTAATAAGTGCAGGTGTTATTTTTTCAAAGAAATGAGTAATTGAAATTGTGATAGAAACCAAACCACGGGCAAGTGCGTTGGATTGGAAACGTTCGAACCCTTCACCTTGGCGGCCTAAAGAAATTTCAGTTTTTGTTACAGTTCTTGCTTTTTTGGAGAAAATTAAAGTTCCAAACATTATTATACCCGCAATTAGCAAGTAAAGAACATGTGGTTTCATATCGCTACTTCCGAGATCGACCATTAGCATATTGTTTGGGTCCACGCTTTGGGATGCTATGTTATAAGCATCTAATCCAGCAAGTGGAACACCGATGAAATTTACCAAGTCGTTGGAAGCAAAGCTCATTGCTAATGCAAAGGTTCCAAAAAGAATTACAACCTTCAATATATTATATTTAGTAATCGATATAATTAACTGGAATATCACTGTAATTCCAATAAAAATCCCAATAAGGATTAATATCATATTGTGCTTGAATATATCCAGTACCTCTGGAGTGATAAAGGAAGCATTATGTAACCCTTTGATAAATACAAAATAAAGCATAAATGTGGTTGCAAGTGCCCCCCAAATTGCTCCAAAGTATTTTATTCTCTTTACGTAATTGAAAGAGAAAATCAATCGAGCAATGAATTGGGCAAGCGAACCAAAAATGAATGCAACAACTATCGACAGGATTATTGAGCCAAAAATCGATGTTACTTTCTGAACATTTATGTAATCGGACATATTTGCTAATGGCAACCCAGCATTTACAAGTTTATAGATAGTAACGCCCAAGGCTGCTCCGAGCAAGTCCGCCAAGATCGATACAGTTGTAGAAGTTGGCAAACCATAGGTATTATAGAAATCAAGTAATATCACATCGGCAACCATAGCGGCAAGAAAAATTACCAGTACTTCATTTAATGTAAAGAATCCGGGGTTAAAAATCCCTTTGCGAGCAATTTCCATCATTCCACCTGAGTACACAACACCCAGTAGCATTCCCAAACCAGCTACAATCATTATTATGCGAAGACTTGCTACTTTGGAACCAATCGCTGCATTTGTAAAATTAACAGCATCGTTGGCTACTCCAACATAAAGGTCAATTATTCCAAGTATTATCAGAAAGATTAAAATAATTAGTTGTAATTCCATTATTTTCTTAATTTTGTTGAACAAGTATTTTCAAAATTATCAATCTATTTACAAACCAATGTTAAATTTTCTTAACAAAACTCTAAAACCATTATCTGTATTGATTTTAGCTTTGCTATTATTTTGCATGTCCTCCAAAATTTTGTATGCCAATGAAATAGATTTAAAAATTTTGGAAAAGTACAAATTTACGCAAGTTGTTGTAAGATTGAACAATGGCGATGTATTTTCATGTGAGATTTTGAATTATGAACTTGAAGATGGAAAGGTTAATAAAGTGGAAGTTGCCACTGCTATCGGAAAAACAAAAATATTTGCAGATGAAATTGCCGAAATTGTTCATTACCAGGATTATAACCGCCATTCACATCGAATATATATTTTGCCAACAGCCGAACCAATTTCAGGGAATCATTTTGTTGGTAATTTCGAAATTTTGTTCTTTTATGTTGGATTTGGAATCAGCGATTACTTTTCGATAACGGCAGGGCGATCTGTTATTCCTACTATCCGCAGTCAGGAACAGTTTTCGGTAGTCAATGCCAAAGTAACGCTTTATCAGCAATATTGGGACTCGATGGAAGGTAATATGTCAATTGCTCTTGGCTACAACCATGCCTTGGTAAACTCCGACAATACAGTTTCGCATTTATATTCCGCTATTAGTTTTCGCGGAGCAAAATCAATTCTAACTGCATCGGTATTTGCCAAAATTGGAAGCAAGGATTTTTACGAAGCACGTTTTGGGGAGAATTTCTTACCATTTTCATTCGAGAACGGTTCGATTGGATTTGCAATTGGATTGGATACACGATTCTCGTCCACACGCGATATTCACTTTATAGGAGAATTGTGGAATAGCAACATAATCAAACCCGGCAGTTCTGGGTTGTTGCTTGGTTTTAGAATAGGAAATACCAAAATTGCTGCTGACTTTGGGCTTGCCGTTTTCGGTTCTCCTTATTTTGTTCCATTCACAGGTTTCGTCTGGACACCTTTTTGAAAAATAATAAAGAAAGAATTTCTTCTATAACTTTTTAAAATATGGAAAAATGAAAAAAGTTTTAACTATAATATCAATCACTGTATTATCTATTTTATTGTTTTCTTGTAAATCTACTTCCCCTCGCGATTATAGCAACGAGGAAGAGGTGTATCTGAATGCACTAAAACTATTTAATGATAAAGATTATCGCGAAGCACTTCAGCTTTTCGATGTAATTCTACTTCAGTATCCTGCAAGCAAATATGCCGACGATGCTCAATACCACATAGCAGAAATCAATTTTATCGACGAGAAATTTGTTCTCGCCGCTTTCAATTATCAAAAACTGATGCGTAACTATCCTGCTTCGGATTATGTTAAAGTGTCATTTTATAAATCTGCTCTCTGTAATTACTATCTTTCTCCAAATTATGACCGTGACCAAAAATATACCCGCGATGCTATAAAATCGTTCCAGGAGTTCCAAATGGTATATCCTGGTGATAGTTTATCGATAGAATCAGATAATAAAATTCAGGAACTACGCAACAAACTTGCAAACAGGGAATACTTTACAGCAGAATTATACAAAAAAATCGACAGCCCAATATCTTCTATCATTTATTACGATGAAGTGATTAAGAATTTCCCCGACACCAAATTCTACGAGCCATCTTTTTTCGGAAAAATTGAAACTCTATACGAAATTGGAAAATATGAGCAATTAAAATCGTTGATTCAACTTTATAAATCCAAGTTCCCAGATAGCAACAATTATTCCAAAGTATTGGCAATCGAAAAGCAAATAGCTGCTAAATAACACGATGAAAGAAAGAATTTGCGTTACTACACTTGGATGCGCCAAAAATATTGTTGATAGCGAAAAGCTAATTGCCAATCTAAGTAAAGATTATACAATTTCCGAAAACCCAAATGATACTGATTTT
>CAYOPF010000064.1:0-16225 GCA_964405755.1 uncultured Chloroherpeton sp. | reverse complement strand
CAATTTTTATGGCATATTGATAGTCAGCATCAGTAACCTTTCCGCTGAGATATAATTGCTGAAAGTCATCAGCAGCTGCATTAATTAAGTTACTTAAAGTAACTTTTAATTCTGGCTTACTTATACCAGGATAAAACTTGTTGTTATCTAATATAAATTTTTCTTGAGATATAAATTCTTGAAATTTTATTATTGTTGGATCAGAGGATTTCTCCATATTTTGCCCACATGAAATGCAAAAAAATAATAACGAAATTAAAATAAATACCTTGTTCATCTATATCAACACCTTAGTTACCAAATAATACCTCTTTCCCTTAAACCAAAAGCAGTCCAATACTCTCGTCGTCTGCTCATCTTAATCTTTATATATCACTAAAATGCGGCCATTATTCCGAACACTCCTTTGTTGTATTTGCCTAATGATTGCGTATCATAATAAGTATATTCTGCATAAAATCGGAGGTTCCTACGCACAGCATGACCAAAATGAGCCGTGTAACTTTTCTTATTTAAGCTCTGCAAATCTGAATCAACGTAATTGAATAGCAGCATGCCATAAGGACCACTTTCGTCTCCTTTTGGGGTGATGATAAGTTCTGCCATTGCTCCTTGGGTTTTTACTTCGGGAGTTACCGAAGTTGATTCGGAATTCAACAAAGTGTTCTTATCATTCCTTACTAAATATTGGAAGTTAAGTTGTGCAAAGTCTTTGTAATCGATCGTAAGGTCGGGACCGTACATCATAAAATCGGCTGTAGTCGATAAATTGTCATTCGAAATTGCTTGATTGCCTAAATGAGCAAAAGCTCCGATCCTGAAAAGTTCAAAAACATCTTGGGAAACACGGAAAAAGTAATTTTTATGTTTATCAAAATCGAATAATCTATATTTATCGGCTGCTTCTATTCCATTACCATTCAAAATTTGAAACGAAAGATCTGTTCCTGTTTCCAAACCTAAAGTGAGCATCAATCCTCTGTCGTAAGTTAAATTGGCAGGACTTAATCCCACTTTTGTTCTATATATTTCGTAATCTTCGAAACTTAATCTTAATTCCCTTTTAAACAAAGGATCGGAAACCTGGAATTGGCCTAAGTATAAATCCAAATCGATGCCAAATAAATCATTGAACATAATGTATGCATCTTCGATTCCGGCTACTTCGCCTCTTTCCGAAAAAAAGAAATAAAAATAGTAAGACACATTGTTGGCAATGTTGCCTCCGGATAGGAATTTTAAGATATATGGAGTAGCAAAGTCCATTTTATCCTTATTAGAATTATTATAGGATGCATTCAAATCCATCCGAATACCAATGGGGAATTCTCTAAGCAATGATAACTTGTCGTCGCCCGTTTCCTGAAAATAACGAGGAGCCTCTTTATCTTTAAACATAAAACCATTAGCGGCAAATTCCTCTCCATAATGTTTTAGCCTGGGAGCTGGATAGTGGCATGTTTGACAAGATAATTTAAATTGCCGTGCAAATGCAGGAATGGAATATAATTCATTTCTTATCGGAAATAGAATCAATGATAAGATTGCAGATATAAATAATAATTTTTTCATAATTTCTCCTAATCGATTATATTAATTTTGGAATAAGCAGTATTAACAACAAAAGGCTCATATTCATCTGCTGGTACTTTTAAATATTTTCCAACAGAACTTACAAGTAATTGATAATAAAGTGTTGCATGGAATTTCAATTGTTTGCTTTTTAAATTTTCAGGAATTCTGAAGCTAAAACTTTCTATTTTAGTTTCACGTGGACCGATACGATAATCCACACCTTGCGAAGCGGTGTTCCATTGTTGGATTGTCATTCTACCTTGCGAGTCGAAATAGGGCATTCGAAAAATTCTATTTCCTTCGCGAATGTCGTCGCGTTGCAGTCCGGCAAAATTTGGATCTTTCAATGGTATTCCCATATCTTGATAAGCCAATGTTTTTGAGGAAATAGTATATTCTTCACCTTTAAATCCCTTTTTATCCACGGGAATGTGATAAGTTTTGCCGTTATCGTCGGTTGCAATCAATTCAAGCCATACCAACCTATCCTCGACCGAACCTGTGGGGAATTTGTGTCCCGTTTTTTGATTGAAAAGAGTAATTCTCAATTTTAGCATATCGCCAGGCTCGCATTCGTTATGGTCGGGATAAATTTTCATTTCCACAACGCCTTTCAACTTACTAGGATCGTGGGCACCGGCAAATATATGTTGGCGTGTGTCGGGATAAACTTTTCCCATTGCGGCTTTAATGCTTTCGGCTCGTTGCATGTGGCAATCCTGACAATGTACATTCTCCTTGGAATAAGGTCCTTCTTTCCATTCTAAGTGAGTGGATTTTACCCATACTCCATACGGACTTTTTTCGTTATGACAAATGCCACAAAAATCACCAGTTTTCATAATAGGATTAATCTCAATTTTATGCACTGGAGAACTTACTTCGCCTAATCTTGAATTATACTTCGTTTTCCCTGGTTTGATTATATAGTTGAAATTGTGTGGGACATCACCTTCGAAACCAGATATTAAATGACATACTTCGCAAGATACTCCTTCGTTTGCTCGAGTATTCATCGAAGGTCGTTGTGGAGGGATGTCTTTTGTTAGCAGTGCCAATGGCGTATGGCATCCATTGCACCCAGCTTCGACTTCGGCAACTTTGGGATCGAGTTTGGAGTGTGGTAAAGCAAGTTCGTAGTACTCAATTTCGTCCCAATCGTGCGTAAAAGATTGGGCCATCATTGATGATTGCCATTGAACATAAATATCGTTATGGCAGGAAGTCCCGCAATACTTTGGAGTTTGAAAATCAGTGTATTCGTATTTTGGTTCATTTTCGGAAATCAATAATGAAACCGAAAGTAATAACAAAAAAACAAGTATAGATTTAATGAGACTTTTCATTTTAAATCTCCTTTTGTAATATATTGAAAATAATGTAATATCTTAAAATTGATGGATTTAGAATTATTGTTTAAACTAGGTGTATTCAATAAAATGAATAAATTATAGAAAATCTCTACTAATCCAAGTTGGTAATATTGTTTCGAATTATTCAAATTCGACCTAAGGACATAAGAAGGCAAAAAAAATAATAATCAAATTTAAGCATTTATTCTTAAATTTGATTACAATTATAATAAAAAATTATATTAATCAGTTAAATAAAGTTTTAGATATAATCGAATTTTGCAGTAAAGTGCCGTAGAAATTCGGGTTGCCAGGTAATTTTCATTGGCTTTAATTCTTCTCGTCGATTATATACTTCCGTAATTACCTCGGCTATGTAGTCGATATGACTTTTAGTATATACCCGACGTGGTATTGCCATCCGAACTAATTCCATTTTCGAAGGGATAAACTCACCTGCAACATCGTAGGAACCGAACATTATCGAACCAATTTCGCAAGAGCGAATACCGCCTTCTTTAAATATTTCGACAGCTATTGCCTGACCAGGAAAGTGCTCGGGTTTAATATGTGGTGCAAACCTTTTTGCATCGAGATATACTCCATGTCCGCCGGTTGGCTCCAGAATTGGGACACCCACTTGGAGCAATAAATTGCCTAAATACTCCACTTGCGATAAACGATATTCCAAATAATCTTCGTTCATCACTTCGCGGAAACCTTGTGCCAAAGCAGCTAAATCGCGACGTGCCAAACCACCGTAGGTTACAAAGCCCTCGGTTACAATTAGAACTGTTTTAGCTTTTTCGGCCACTTTGTCGTCGTTGGTAGCAATAAAACCACCTGTATTGGATAGTCCATCTTTTTTGGCACTCATTGTAGCTCCATCGGCATAGGAAAACATTTCCCTTGCAATTTCTTTAATAGATTTGTTTTCGTATCCTTTTTCGCGTTTTTTAATGAAATATGCATTTTCGGCAAAGCGACAACAATCCAGGTATAGCGGAATGCCGTATTTAGAAAGTAGTTCCTTTGTTTTTCGAATGTTTTCCATCGATACTGGTTGACCACCACCGGTATTATTGGTTACAGTAATCATCCCTATTGGAATTTTTTCAGAACCATTTTCTTTTATAAATTTATCGAGAGCCAGCAGATCCATATTACCTTTAAAATCTGCCCTAAGTGCCGGGTTTGTTCCCTCTTCTGTTGGCAAATCCACAGCAATTGCACCTGAATACTCCAAGTTGCCTCGTGTGGTATCGAAGTGCGTATTGTTAGGTATCATTTTGCCCTGTCCACCGAGAACACTGAACAATATACGTTCGGCAGCTCTACCCTGGTGTGTTGGGATTATATGTTTAAACCCTGTAATTTCCTGGACAATACTTTCGAATTCGAACCAATTGCGGCTACCTGCGTAGGATTCGTCTCCATCCATAATGGCAGCCCATTGCTTGGAACTCATAGCGGTTGTGCCACTATCGGTAAGCAAATCGATTGTAATATGCTCGGATTTTAAAGAAAATAGATTGTAATCAGCATCTTTTATATATTTTTCGCGGTCCGATTTGGTAGTTATTGGAATTTCCTCAACAGCTTTAATCTTAAAAGGCTCAAAAAATGATTTCATTAATCACCGATGTAAATTTTATAAAAAATACTAAATTACGAAAAAATCAAGGATTATGCGAATGATACAGCAATTATTTGTTGATTAGTATCTTTTCGCTATATATCTCTGATGGTGTCTCTATAATGATATAATATACTCCGCGTGATATATTATTTATATTAATATGATAATTATACGATTCTCCGTTTTTTGTATATATTACTTGATTATCTATTTGATTCCCGGTGATATCGTAAATTATTATTTTATTATTGCCGCTTTCTATTGCATTGAATAGTACATCAATCTTCGAATCACTTGCATATTTTATATCTATAATTGGCTTATTTGGTCCGCTAAATGATAGCAATCTGGATTCACCTTCGCCGCAAGTGATTAATTTAAACGGTAAAGATATTGCCTGACTAATTTCATAAGACTTACTTTTGCTGGTAAAGGAGTAAGTTTTGTAAGAAAATGTCCCGGAAGTTACATCTCCTAAAAGTGGTATTCCTTCCAAAGTTGCAATGGTTGACTTTTGCGTGGTTAACTTGTAATCTTTAAGAATAGTACGGAAAGTGAGAAATCTGCTACTGTTGATTATTGAGTTGCTTAAAAGTGTAGTATTGCTCGAAACAATTTTATCGAAAAAGAAAACTGACCGCTCAAAAGCTACTTCGAAAATCAATGTATCGTTGATAGTAATTTCGCCTGTTAATGTGTTAATTGTAAGCGGAACACTTAATGCTTTTGCTTTTGGATCGATTTCTATTGTTTTTAGGTTGGCGAAAGTTAATGCTAAATTTGCTTTTGTTAGGGATTTCCCCGACAAATCGACAGTTACAATGCCGCTACATCCATTCGCTGTATAAGAAATTTCCAATTTGCAAATATAATCTGTATTCTGCAATTGAGGATTAAAGCCGATTTGGAAATCCTTCTTGTCTGTTTTATTAATAGTTATTGGTGTGCTATTTGGTTGAACTGAAAATTCTGAGCTATTGTTGCAAATTAAGTCGATTTTATCTATTTTAATATCAAAAGGTGATTGATTCGATATTTCTATGGATTGATTACTCGTTTGATTGGGGTAAGTATCTGGAAAATTGATTGGTGTGGAATTGGAATAAAGCACGACTTCTGCTAATTCATAATCTACTAATATACTATATTGCTTTATTTCGGCATTAATTTCGGCATTGAACTTAACGAGAACTTGTTTTTTCCCATAATTCTTGATATTGCCATTGTATTGAATTTTGCAAGTAGCTTTGGAACCTTCATTTGGAAATGTTATAGGGAAAGTTTTATCAAATGAAACAGCTACGTTTTCTTTTCCATCTCCTTCAATTTCGACAGAATTGATTGTTCCCGAACCAAATCCGGTAAATGTAATATCAAAAGTTTCTTCTTTGCTCTCGCAAGCGGAAACAAGTCCGAAATCTACAGTTCGGAAACCCTGGATAAATCCATTTGGAGCGTTAGCTTTAACTGGAATTGTGAAAGTAGTATCGCAAGGTTCGGCTATGCGAACTTCAATTTTGGCATTGAATGCCCCTAACTTATTCAAACGAATTTTTACGGGAAATGTTCTTTTTGTATTGCTTATTAATTCTTTTGTTCCAGATGCATCAACATCTAAATTGGTTGGTTCTGTCCAAAAAACGGAGGCAATTTTTCCATTCAGATTACTCTTAATTGTAATGTCCAAATCCGCATAATAATCCTGATTTATCGAAATATCCTGAAAGTCGAACACACTTGGAGATATCTCGTATTCGACCATTACAGATTTGGCAGTTATTGGTATTTCGATTAAAGTATCTTTCGAATCGTTTGGGATTAGCAACTTTGCGGTTTTATCTCCAAAGGGTTGAATAGTAGCATCGAATTCCACAACATAAATGACGGAGTTTGTACCATCGTAGGGGGGAAGGTCTAAATCTTTAATCTTGGGATTGGTGATTCTGAAATTTTTGGAATTAGGACCAATTATTTTCTCACCCACAAGCAACTTAAGATTTCCGGTGCTTGTGGATGAGTTTTTAACAACAATTGTGTCTGTTATTTTTTGGCAGTATGGAACTTCGCCAAAATTAATGCTTTGCTTGGATAGCTCAACTTGTACTTGTGCATTGAGAAAAGAAGTCCCAAAAATGGCAAACAAAATTATATAAAAATATTTCATACTACTCACAATAAAATGCAAATTTAACAAATTTCCTTTATTGACAAAGGATTTTGCAAAATGTTACTTTTTATTGTAATTTGGCCTGTCTCTTCTATGGTCTCTATCTCTATCTCTGTCTCTGTCGTTTCTTGGTCTGCTCTCCCTCTCTTTTTCTACATAACCTGGTTGCATAGCTTTTAAGCTCAACCTGTATTTTCCATCTTGGGTTACTTCGATTAATTTAAGTTCAAGCTTATCACCAACATTTATATAAGCAGCAACATCTTCAACTCTGTCAGTAGATATTTGAGAGATGTGCAACAGTCCTTGCTGTTTTGGTAAAAATTCGACAATTGCTCCCAATCCTGCACGAATTTCCTTCACTTCGCAATTGTACACTTCGCCAACCTGAGGCTTTTTGGTCAATTGTTCGATGATTAATTGTGCTTCGCGGGCGTCATCGAGGTTTGCAGAGGATATAGTAACAGTTCCATCTTGCTCGATGAATATTTCTGTATTTGTTCGGGAAGTAATTGAACGAATGGTTTCGCCACCAGTACCAATAACTGCGCCGATTGTGTCGGTTGGAATTTTGATTTTCAAAAATCTTGGAGCATAAGGCGATAAATCGTCTTTTGGTTGAGCAATAGTTTCATTCATAATTCTGAGAATATGCATTCTGCCATCACGAGCTTGCTTTAGAGCTTGCTTCATTATTTCGAACGAAATACCTTCGATTTTAATATCCATCTGGCATGCAGTAATGCCATCGGCTGTTCCAGTAACCTTAAAGTCCATATCTCCTAAATGATCTTCATCGCCCAAAATATCACTTAAAACTGCAAAATCATCACCCTCTTTAATCAAGCCCATTGCAATTCCGGCAACTGGCTTTTTCATTGGAACGCCTGCATCGAATAAACCTAAACTTCCACCACAAACTGATGCCATTGAGGACGAACCATTAGATTCCAAAACATCCGAAATTAATCGGATTGCATAAGGAAAATCAGTATCAGATGGCAACATGTACTTTAGAGCTCTCCATGCTAAATTACCATGCCCGACTTCCCGACGACTTGTCATCATTCGTCCAACTTCGCCTGTACTGAATGGTGGGAAATTATAGTGCAGTATAAAGCGTTCCTGATATACTGGGTCCAATCCGTCAATTGTTTGTAAATCCTTTTGTGTTCCAAGTGTTACCGAAACTAAACTTTGAGTCTCGCCGCGAGTGAAAAGTGCGGAACCATGTACTCGAGGCAACAAACCAATTTCGCAGGTAATCTTACGAATATCTTCCAAACCACGACCATCCAGGCGAACTTTTTCGTGAATAATCATTTTTCGCATTTCTTGCTTTTCGTAATCATTTACTGCCGATTTCACCCATTTTTCCAGCTTTGGGGCAACTTTTTCATTATCAGAATATACTTCAGTTGCTTTAGCAATAGCTTTTTGGTCGAATTCGTCGCGGGTTTTTCCACGTTCGCTTTTGGTAGTCACTTTGTGTATATATTCATAAACATCGCCTTTAATCTCGTTTATTACTAGGTCCGTTAATTCTGTGGGTATTTCTTCTTTAGAAAATTCTCTTTTTTCAATGTTTAATTGAGCAGCTAGGTCTCTTTGTAATTGGTTTAATTCTTTAATTTTATTGTGTGCGAATTCCAAAGCTTCAACAAACTCTTCTTCAGAAATTTCTTTGCTTTCGCCTTCAACCATTATTATGGCATTATCAGTACCGGCAACTGTAATGTGGATCGAGGATTGTGAAGCAATTTCGTATGAAGGATTTGCTACAAATTGCCCGTCAATTTTTCCTACACGAACTTCGGACATCGGACCACTAAAAGGAATATCCGAAATCATTAAAGCTGCTGAAGCACCTGTTGCTGCCAGTGTGTCTGGATCAACTTCGGGTTCTGCCGAGAATACATTGGCAATAATTTGAGTTTCGAAGTGCCATCCTTTTGGAATCATTGGCCTGATAGGTCGATCTATCAACCTTGCGTTCAACACTTCGTTATCTGTTGGTTTGCCTTCTCGCTTCATAAATCCGCCGGGGAATTTGCCAACTGAAGATAGTTTTTCGCGATATTCTACCGAGAGTGGTAGAAAACTAATATCTTCTTTTGCATCCCTACTCGCTACTACTGTTACTAATACCATTGTTTCGCCATGGCTCACCATTACTGAACCGTTTGCAAATTTCGCAAAGCGACCACTTTCCAAAGTGTATTCTTTTCCTTCGAACACTATCGAAGCTTTTTTAATATCCATTTCTATTGTCTGTTTTAGTTATTAAATTCAAAATTATTTGTTAATTGTAATTTGTTATTTTCAGTAAATACCAATATTAAAGAGAGTATTATCAACCCGGTATTTTCTAATATTTTTGGTAATCCTACCTTTTGGGCTGCAATTTGAGAATAACACCCACAATTGATACTCAATCCCTTGGCAACTGCTATTATAATGGCGGTTGTAAATGCTATTAACATTAAACTCACTAGGAATGCATTTGCTCTAATTTGAATTCCAAACAAAATCATCGTACCTGTTATTACTTCCAACCATGGCAATATAACTGCAAGTGGATTGATAAATAGTATTGGCAATAGCTGATAATTTGAAATCTCGCGGGCAAATTCGTCGGGATGAGTTATTTTTCCTACTCCTACTATGATAAACATTAAAGCAACTACAATTCTTGCAATTAATACCAGTACTGTATTGTTAATAATTTTATCTATCATATTAATTCCGTTTTTACTCTTTTAATCGAAGCACCTAACTTGATTAATTTTTCTTCTACTTTTTCGTAACCTCGGTCCATGTGGTAAACACGCAAAACTTCGGTTGAGCCTTCGGCTATCAATCCAGCTAATACTAGCGAAGCACTACCCCTTAAATCGGAGGACATTAAGGTAGCTCCGGATAATGACTTTCCACCATTAATTATCGCAGAATTATCAATCAACTTTATTTCGGCTCCCAGTCGCTGCAACTCAGGTATATGTTTGAACCTGTCAGTGTAAATTGTGTCGGTAACTTGCGTTTGTCCTTTGGACTGCAACATGTAGGCAACCCATTGAGCTTGAACGTCGGTTGGCAAACCTGGATAAATTGAAGTAGCATAATCCACTGGAATTGGGTCGTTATCTTGTTTACAATAAATTGTATCGCCAGTAACGTCAACTTCGCAACCAGATTCTTCGAGTTTGACAATCACACTCGACAAATGGTATGGATTTACTTCCTTAATTTCGATTTCTCCTTTGGTTATGGCTGCAGCAATAAGCAAAGTGGCGGCCTCGATTCGGTCCGGAATTGCAGTTTCGTCGATTGGTTTTAAAGAGTTTACACCATGGATTTCCAACTGAGATGTACCAATTCCATCTATTTGGGCACCCATTTTAACCAAAAATCGCGCAAGTGCAGTAATTTCGGGTTCTAATGCCGCATTCGTAATCAGAGTTGTTCCTTCTGCCAAAACTGCTGCCATCAGCATATTTCCCGTTGCTCCAACCGAGGATACATCAAAATGGAATCGGGTTCCTTTAAGCTTCTTTGCTTTGGCATACACATATCCACCTTCTATTGATATTTCTGCACCAAGTTTTTCCATTGCTTTCAGATGCAAATCAACTGGGCGAGGTCCCCATGCACAGCCACCGGGCAGCGATACTTTTGCCTCGCCAAAGCGGGCAAGTAGAGGACCCAGTACATAAAAAGAAGCACGCATTTTCTTGACCAATTCGTATGGTGCCTCGAATTTGTCTAAATTTCGTGTATCGACAAATAAAGTATTATCATTCAATTCGCAGAAAGCTCCCATTGAATTCATCAATTGCGACATCGTCCAAACATCTCTTAAGTTGGGAGTATTGTATATATTATAAATTCCTGGAGCTAAAATTGTGGCAGGAATTAATGCCAATACTCCATTTTTGGAGCCTGACACTTTCACGCTGCCAGACAGCCTCCTGCCACCTTCGATAACGAATTTATCCATTGTTTTTTATTAAGTTAATTAAATATTAACGATTTTAGTATTTTATTAGTTTAACAATATTCTCTATATGGTATGTTTGGGGGAACATATCAACTGGCTGACAAGAAACAATTCTGTATTTTTCCTTTATAATGTTCAAATCCCTTGCTTGAGTAGTGGGATTGCAACTTACATACACAATTTCCTTGGGTTCTAATTGCATTAATGTGGCAACTAAGTTCTGATGCATACCTGCACGAGGAGGATCCAAAATCACAACATCGGGATTGGGATACTTAATAAATTCATTCATTATGGATTTTGAGTGTAAATCGAGCTGCTGGAAATCTGCATTTTCGATCTTGTTCAATTTTGCATTAAATTTTGCATCAATTATGGAATCCTCCACTAACTCGAAACCGTAAATATTATTAACATATTTTGCGGCAGGCAAAGTTATCGAGCCAGCTCCGCAATATAAATCCCAAACAATTTGATTATCTTGCAAATCTGCAATTTCCAAAATATTCCCAATAAATGTATTCAATTGATGCGAATTCGTCTGAAAAAACGAGAAAGGAGATATCCTGTAGTTGATATCTAAAATCTTTTCATATAAATATTCCTCACCTTTCATTAGGCATATTTCGCCTTTTGCGACTGGCGACCTCGAAGGATTAATCGCCCATATCGTGCCTATAACTTTTTGGAATTTCTCGGTAATCGAATTAACTAAATCTGTTGCAAATTGGGAGTCTGAATCATATTTAGCATCGTTTGTAATAATAATTACAAGAAAATTATCGTTGGTTGCCGAATGTCGGATTATTAAATTCTTCAGAAAGCCAGTATTTTTTTGACTGTTGTAAGCTTCGATAAATTCACTTCTTGCTTCGGTTCTAACAAAATTAAGAATGTCGTTTGCATAATTGCTTTGAATATAGCATTGATTAATATCAATAACCTTAAGGTAATTCTCGGGTGTATGCAAACCTAATGCGAAGTTTTTATCGATTATTTCATTATCTTGGGATACTTCTCTTTTTGTTAACCATCGTTGAGCAGAAAATGAGAACTCCATTTTGTTGCGATACTCAGTTTGGCGGGAACATGGAAGCGCCTCCAGAACAATCTCGGGGTCGATGCCTGCAAATTTCTTCAGAGCATCCTTTACAAATTGAGTTTTCCAATAAATTTGCTCTTTATATTCCAAGTTTTGTAGCGAACAACCGCCGCATTCACCAAAATACCTACAAACAGGTTCCACCCGGTTTGGAGAGGGTTCAATTACTTTTAGAACACCTGCAAATGCATAACTTTTTCGTTTTTTTAATTGGCGTACTTCCACCAAATCGCCCGGAATCGCACCTTTAACAAAATATACAAAATCGTCCGCTCGGCCAACGCCATAACCTTCGAAAGCAAGTGAGTCGATATTGAGGTTAATAATTTTTTCTGTTTTCATTCTGCTCAATAAGACTCGTTTAAGTTGGGAAATTCCTGATTTTTTATATCTTCCAAGTAATGTGATGTTGCTTCGGAAATAATTTCGCGCAAATGTGCGTAGCGGCGTACAAATCGAGGGTTGAATTCTGTTGTCAGTCCCAACATATCGGAATAAACCAACACTTGTCCATCGCAATAAGGTCCTGCCCCTATTCCAATCGTTGGTATTTTCAGTGAATTTGTTATCCTTTGGGCCAACTGATATGGAATTTTCTCCAATACAATGCAGAATGCACCTGCTTGTTCCAAGCAAATTGCATCGTTAAAAATTTTATTTGCTTCCTCCTGGTCGGTGCCACGGGTTCGGTAAGAACCAAATTTATGAATAGATTGCGGGGTTAAACCTAAATGACCCATAACGGGGATCCCCGCTTCGGTCATAACTTTCACTTTGTCTGCAATGTATTCTCCACCTTCGAGTTTTACTGCTTCGGCGCCAGCTTCTTTCATAAGTCTTCCGGCATTATAGAAGGCATCCTCGACAGAAATTTGATAAGTCATAAATGGCATATCGGCAACAACCATAGCACGCTTTACGCCATTTTGAACTGCTTTGGTGTGGTAAATCACTTGCTCAAGTGTAACCGGAATTGTTGTATCCAAACCTTGAACAACATTGCCCAACGAGTCGCCAACCAATAGCAAATCGATTCCACACTCATCAAAAATTCGTGCAGTAATCGCATCATAGGCAGTTAGGCATACTATTTTTTCGTCGGCTTCCTTCATTTCCGATAGGCGCAAAGTTGTTACTTTACGTCTGTCGGCTGTATCATATTTAAATTTTTGCATATTACACCAAATTAAATGCAGACTCCAAAGCATTGATTAAATCATCAACATCTTCGATTCCTACAGAAAGACGCACCAACCCATCGGTAATTTTAGCTTTTTCGCGAGCTTCTTTGGTCATTCCTGCGTGAGTCATAGATGCTGGATGTTGGATTAATGATTCCACACCGCCCAAACTTACTGCCAATTGAATTAATTCAATATTGTTCATCAACTTTTCGCCAGCTTCGTAGCCTCCCTTTAGCTCGAACGAAATCATCGAGCCAGGTCCTTTTTGCTGCTTTTGGGCAATATCATATTGAGGATGACTTTCCAAGCCGGGATACATCACCCATTGAATTTTTGGATGGTTATTTAAGTAATATGCAATTTTTTTTGCATTTTCTTGCGATTGCATTACTCGCAATTTCAATGTTTTAATTCCTCGATGAACCAGGAATGAATTGAACGGATCGATTGTTCCGCCAAAGTGGTTAAGCATTTTCCTCATTGATGGGTATTGTTCCAAAGTTTTGCAAACTATCACGCCGGCAACCACATCGGCATGACCATTTAAATATTTAGTCATTGAATGGATAATATAATCTACTTGAAAATCGAAGGGCCGCTGAAGCACGGGACTCATAAATGTATTGTCCACAACATAAATAAGATTATTCTCTTTCGCAATTTTACCTATCGCTTCCAAATCCGATATAACAATAGTGGGGTTTGCAGGAGTTTCGATGTAAAGCATCTTTGTTTGGGGTTTGATTGCATTTTTGATTGCATCTAAATTGGAAGTGTCCACAAAAGGGTACTTATAGCAAATTTAGGCATAATGTTGGTTAGCAGGGTTTGAGTTGCTCCGTAAACAGATTCGCTACAAACTATGTGGTCGCCTGCATTCAACAATGCACCAAATAAAGTATGCACTGCAGCCATACCGCTTCCGCATCCCAAGGCTTTTGCACCACCTTCCAAAACAGCTATGGCATCTTCCATTGCTTCCACGGTAGGATTGCGCATTCGAGTGTAAATATATCCCTCTTCTTCTCCTTTAAAAAGTCGAGCACCATGTTGAGTATTTCGGAATTTGAATGTTGAGGTTTGATAAATTGGAGTAGTTACACTACCGTTAATATCTTCTTTAATACCGGCATGAACACATTGAGTATCAATTGAATAATTATTAATATTATGCATTTTATAATTCCATAAAAAATCAAAATTACGGAAATATAACAAGTTAGCAATTATTTATTGATTATTATCAATGTTATAAAGAAAAAAAAAGAGCAATTCAAATACTTTTAATTCAATCCACATTGCTGTGTAGCAGGTGCTTTATTTACATTAGAACACCTCATAACTTAATAGTAACATTGCGAAAGCTAAGGGTTTTAGGATAAACCTCCTGCTGGATAAGTCCGAGATCAATAATATCAACTAATTAGTAGTTATTCGAACTTATCTTCACTTATATAAATTTCATAATAATTCATTGTAAATTTAATTAAATAGGTTAAGTTTGTAATTAATAATCAAAAATATATGGGTGCAAGGGTGTACGACCCACAAATTGGCAGATTCCTTTCGGTGGATCCACTTTTGGATGTATTTCCAAGCCATTCGCCGTATTCGTATTCGTTCAATAATCCAATTTCCTACAGCGATCCATCGGGACTCGCTCCCGAAAAGGAGAAAGGTGGGGGGAATAAGATACAGGGGTTTCCATTTTTCGAGAAGTCCTTTGAACAATATTGCATCGAAAACGAGATGGCAATATTAAAATTTGATTTATTGATGACAGTAGCCAGAATGAACGATGTTGCAGACAAATTTATCGAGGAATATACTAAAAAGTACTCTGCAGGTGGTGGTGGAGATTTCGCACCAACGGATAGGACCGGCACCAACGAAAGCGAAAATGGAACAAAAAAAATGACAAAAGAGCAAAAAGATAGAATAATGTCAAATTTTCAAATTGATATTTGCGACGAGGTTGCTGACAAAGGAGAAGCCCTCGCAAACTTCTGGGAGGCATTCTGGGAGGCAAATTCAGAAATGACACAAGAAGAGTTCGATTATTATACAAGAGACGAAAAAATTGTGGTGAATATAATGGGTGACAATGACTTTAAATTACGCTACAAGGATGGAAGAATTGGTTCATCGCTAACATTAGATTGGCATATTGAACTCTTTTTCCCTGAAAGTATTTTTAGAGATAATTTTGATTGGAATGATAAATCTCATGTTTACCCAATAGATCCTTTCAATAAACCTTTTTACAATAACTATAATTTAACCTCAGTAATCCAACACGAGCTTGGACATGGATTTGGCGCTTGGAAAATGGGGATTTCAGAATACAACTCTATTGCTTCATTTTACAAAGAGAACTGGGCGATATCGTATGTTAATAAAAGTTACAGAAATGATTTTGGTGTACCGTTAGAACAATTTAAATCTGACCCATTTTTCGGTATATTTAATTGGTTTTATAAAGGACATAACCCATAGGAGAAAAAGTAATGAAAAATAAGAACTTATATATTATTTTAACTTTTATAATTATACAATTAATTTTAGGTTGTCATTCTTTCAATGGGGTCGAAGTTGATGGTAAAGCTCTTAAAATCGCGAATCAAATTCTTGATAATCCAGAATTAATTTATAATTTAGATAGTATTTTTCGAAAATCAGTAAATCCTGAATTTCTCTTTAAGAAAATGTTAGATTCAAATCATATTAATGAAACTTACAATTTTATATTAGAACATAATCTAAAAGCAAGTCACTTCAATAATATTTCTACCCCTTTTTATCTTTACCAAGATAGTTCTAATTTATCAAATGGAGAAAAAAAATATTTAAACCAGCAAAGAGAAGAACAATTAAAGTACATAAAAAAACAAATGTTCAGGCAAGATATTTCTTTAAATAATATAATAGAATTCAACATTAATAATCACTCCTATGGTGTTGTCTTTATCTTCTATAAAGTTGATGACAATATTTTTATTTGTTATATTGGGAAATCGATAATTGGGTGAATATTATGACTTTAATAGTTCATACAAAATACTGTTTGACGTTATTATTAATTATAACACTGTAGAGAGTGACATGCAAGAGAACTGGTCTATTTGGTATAAGCATTGGAGTTATAGAGAAGAAAGTAATATTTCATTAGAAATGTTTAAACCCTGGAAAAAGAGGTAAGTATGAAAAAA
>CAYOPF010000063.1:0-16399 GCA_964405755.1 uncultured Chloroherpeton sp. | reverse complement strand
ATGCTGTTGCTGAATTGTTATAGAATAACATAAAGTATTTAATAATAAAAAAAGGAGTTCATGAGTTGAACTCCTTTTTTTCTGATAATTTATTGAATTATTCTTTGTTAAACAACTTCGAAAGTACATCTTCTCCAAGCATATCGGTAAATGTGAAATTACCGACTTCTGTGGTAGTCATCTCGACTGGTTGATTAGAGTAATGTTCTTCTCTTTGTTGTCTTGGTTTCCTATCTTTTTGGTCGCGAGGATCTCTTCTTTCTCTTGGTTCCTGAACACCGCCTTTTGGTTCAAGAATCAAGGACTGTTGTGCAGCAGCAATATCTGCAACTACAACTTCGATTTGTTCGCCCTTTTTGTAAGGCATTTTGTTGCCTTTCATTAAATTACGCATTTTACTTTTAGGCATAAATCCATCTAAAGTATTATCTATGGTAATAACCAAACCTTCATTTTTGACTTGTTTGATTATCCCAACTTTTTCATTCCCAATTTGGATTGTTTGCTCTACATCGTTCCATGGATTGGGCTGTGTTGCTCTGTAACTTAAAGCTAATAATTCTTTGTCTGGATTAACAGATAATATTTGGGCTTCAATTTCCTGGTCAACTTCCAAAATATCCTTTGGATGATTTATTCTTTGAGTCCATGATAAATCTTGATTTCGGATTAAACCTTCTATTCCATCTTCCAATTCCACAAATGCACCAAAATCAACAAATCTTTTAACTTTTACTTTAGTGATAGCACCTACTGGATATTTCTCGTTTACATTTGTCCATAATGATGGTTCTAAATCGGAAATACTTAAACCAATACGTTTTTTACCCAGATCCACTTCTACTACTTTTGCTTGAAGTATCTCACCTTTTTTTGCAAAATTCTTAGGATTATCTACTCTCTTGCGGGAAAGTCGACTGACGTGAACCAAACCCTCGTATCCACCTATGTCGATGAAAATTCCAAATGTCGTTATTGAAGATACAGGTCCAGAAACTATACTACCAACTTTAATGTCGTTCCAGAATTTGGATTCCAACAAACTCTTCCGCGAAACTATTATGTTTCTTTTGTGGGAAGGTACATCATCGTTGATTTCCAATACTTCAACTTCCATAACATCGCCCACTGCACGAATTAGTTCTTCTTCATTGGGATTGGAACGAACTCCAAAATGAGATGTTGGCAAGAATAAAGCAACACCTTTATAATTGAGCTTTAAACCACCACGAACTCTATCTTCTACTTTAGCAGGTATAGTATTGTTGTTATTACGGCATTCTTTCAATTCTGCCAGTACTTCTGCATCCATTTCGTTACGGGGTCTTTCCTGTTTTGGAATTGTGGTTTCTTGAACTGTTTGCACAACAGTTTCAGTTATTGGAGCTTCACTTATTGGAGCTTCAGTTTCCGAAATTGTAGGAACCGTTTCGGCAACAGTGTTCTCTTGTGTTGAAGTTATTACTTCCTGTTCAACATTTTGATTTGAATTTTCAACTATGTTGGCTGGATTGTTATCAATTGTTGCATCGATAACAGGAGATTGTTCTGTCATTACTTTTTCCTATTAATTTTATATAAAAAATGAGTTTAATTGCTGGGTATTTTTAATTAAGAATACAAAATTATAAAAAAACTATTTTATAGCAAAGGAAAAACTGAAAAAAAGTATATTTTTCATAGAATTAGATAAATTTTTCTTTGTTGATTTACTGTGTTTTTATTATTTTGTGAAAATAAGGTTGTTTTTCAATATAATATTTAATAATATAAACACCATAATGAAGTTCCGAAATATCAATTTTAACTTTTTTATCTATTAATTTTGGAAGTAATTTTACTTGGTTTCCAAGCAAGTCGAAAATTTCCAATTTTTCAATTTTAATATTTGAAGTTGTTATATTGAAAAAATTGGATACTGGATTGGGATATATTATTACTTTTTCACTTATTATATCATCCATTGTATCAGTAATATCTATTGAATTGGTGGGAATAGATAAAATTGTATATGAATGCTTTGGAAGAGTAATAATACTATCGAGATTTGTGATGAATGTTTTGGGTATTACCTTGTAAGGCTCATCAGCAGAATTCCTGTCGTAGTATGAATTGCTTGATAACTGTTGAATTCTTACTTCGGAACCATATTTAAAACCGGGGATATTGATAAATAAATCTTTAGCAGTATCTATGCTTCTATTAAGAATAGCAACAAATATTGAGTCATCGTTTTTTGTAGTAACTATATCAAACATTGGAGCACCACTAAAATAATTCACTTTGGCACACGGTAGGGGATATAATTTTTCGACATTAATTAGTTTACTATGTACATAATTTTTTCCATAAGAATTAAAAAACATTTTAAAAGCATAATACCCTGGGCTTGCATATAAAACACGTCGACCATCCGAAGCCGAATCGGAAAAGAAAAATGTTAAAAACATTGTTCGGCAGGCCGGACCGGTAGTTTCCCAATTTCGAATAAAGGTATGCAAAAAGTTTATATCTCCTATTCCAGACAATAGTGTACTTCCTTTCTTGGACGAATCCGATACCCAGTCGTCGAAATCCATAAATTGAGTCCAATATTCAGTTGGTGCTTGTTTAATATTTTTATTATATTTGTATAAGGATTTTACCATCCAGTCTATATCATACTGAGTTGTAATAGATCCACATGCAAATACATAATATTCATCAACTTCGTTATAGTTGTCCTTAGGGAATGATGCATATCCAGGGTGCCAGCTAAAATATTCTGCTTTATCCTTAACGACAGAAAACACTCTATTAATTTCTTTTTCTCCATCCCAATGAAATCCGTTGACAAGAATTTCGATTGATGGATCTTTTTTCACCATTTCATCATAATAATCTAAATATTTAATTGGATACTCCGGTGAAAACTTCTCCCACTGTTCGTTTCCAATTTCAAAGAATTTAACTTTCATTGGCTCAATATTACCATTATCCGATCTTTTTCTCCCCCATATAGTTGTAGTATCACCATTGCAATATTCTAATAAATTTAGTGCTTCTTGAACGGTTCCTGATTTAAAATTTGTGGTTATGTAGGGTTCGATATCCAAATCTTTGCAAAATTGAAAATACTCATCCAATCCAAAATCCATTCTCATAATTTCAATATCATAAGGCCAATAATTGGGTGTTCTTCTTTGATTGCGGTCTCCTATATGCTCGTAGAAATGCCATGTTGAGTAATCACAAAACGATCCACCTGGAAATCTCATTAACCCTGGTTTTAGGTCTTTCATCATTTCAACAAATTCTTTTCTCAAAGTATATTGATTATCAGTGGACATAAGGGAACTTTCGTCTAAGTGTAATTCTCCGGGACTTTTTGCGTATATTCTTATTTTGCAATCCTGATGTTTGGAAAATGATGGAACTATACATTCCAACTTATGCCACTTTGAATCCTTTGGAAATGATCCTAAATTCTTTTCGAAAATTGTGTTTTGGTTTCTATCTATTAACTGTAAATATACCGAATCGACAGTTCCTTGAACGAAAACATAGAATTCGTATGTTTTGCCGGAATCTAAAAGGATACCTTGTTCGAAACCTGCTTCGCCATTTATTGCTTTTTTCTGAACAGCATAATGCCTTAATCCTTTTTTATTATATCCACTATACCACGGTTTCATTTCTTTTAATGAATCTTTAGCACAAGTATGATACAAAAACCAATATTGATGCTTTTCCCAGTCCATACCATATAATTCTGCATCGAATCCCCTATCTTGAAGTTCTTGCGCCGACATTCCAAATCTTCCATTTACTTTGTAATAAATATACTCGAAAAAAACTCCAAGATGTTCATTTTTAATAGCATCTTTTTCTTCTAGTTGCAAATCGATATATAACTCATTAGGTTGAGCTTGAGATGATACTTTTGCTATAAATAAAAACAATAATAAAATCCAGATATTTTGGTTTTTCATTTTCTAATTAATTAAGTAAATAAAAAAATAATAATAATTCCCAATACTATTCTATAATAGCCAAACGGTATAAAATTACGAGTTGAAATAAATTTCATGAAAGCCTTAATCACAATGTATGCAACAATGAAGGAAGTAATAAAACCAACACTCAGAATTGATAATTCCGAAATTGAAAATTCAAAACCGTGCTTGTATAAAGAATAAATTGATGCTGCAAACATAGTGGGAATTGCCAGGAAAAAAGAAAATTCTGCAGCCAACAGTCTTGAACTACCAAGCAGCATTGCACCTATTATTGTTGCAGCAGAGCGAGATGTTCCGGGAATCATTGCTAAAGATTGAATTATTCCAATAAAAATTGCGTTTAAGTATGTTAATTGAGATATGTTATCAAATTTTGGTTTTCTTGTTTTCCTTTCAATTATTATCAAAATAATTCCACCAAGAAGAAGCATAACAGCAACAACAGTTGGATTAAACAACAATTTTTGAATTTTGCTGCCAACCAAACTACCAATTATAATAGCCGGAATAACTGCTACCAATGTTTTTTTCCAGGTATCGAATACCTCGTTTCTTTTTACTTCTTGCAATTGCTTACCAAAGGGATTCAATCTTTCGAAGAAATAGACAACTACCGAAAGAATAGCCCCCAATTGAATAACAATGTCGAATGTAGTAGCAAATGGTTCGGGAAAAGAAAAGAATTCACCCACAATTATTAAGTGCCCCGTTGAAGAAATTGGAAGAAATTCTGTGATACCTTCTACAATTCCCAATATTATTGCGTATAGAAAATCCATTATAGAAAAAAATATTATTTCAAAATTCGTAAATTTTGATGAGATATACAAAAGTATAGTATGAAAGTCAAAATATGTTTTTTTCGATAGCGTCAATATATTTAGTATATTTATTTTTTCTACAAAATATAATGGAGGTATAATATGTTAAATAAAATATTAACAATCGCTATTGCATTTGCAATATTAGTTGGTCCTGCTTTCGCACAAGATGTGTTCAAAGTAGATACAAAAAAAAGTAAAGTAATCTGGACAGGTTCCAAGATTGGTGGTCGCCACGAAGGTACTGTTAAAATCAAATCTGGGACAGTTACAATGAAGAACGGATTTCTATCCACTGCCGAAATTATCGTTGATATGACATCTATCGACTGTACTGATTTGAAAGACAAGAACTTGAATCAAAAATTAGTCGACCACCTAAAAAGCTCAGACTTTTTCGAAGTGGACAAATTCCCAGAAGCAAAATTTGTGATTACTAAACCAGACAGAAGATTGAACCAAGATTATATGGTTCAAGGTAAGTTGACAATTAAAGATAAAACTTCAGATATAAAAATTCCAACTACCTTAATTTTCGAAAACAACAACAAAAGCTTAATGACAACTTTGTCTTTTATTTTCGACAGAACAAAGCACGACATTAAGTATGGATCCGAAAAATTCTTCAAAGACATCGGAGATAAAGCTATTTATGACGAAGTCGATTTGCTAATCGAATTACATGCAACGAAGTAATAATTCGTAAGATCATAACATAAACAAACAAGACTGCCTCGAAAGGGCAGTTTTTTGTTTTAGCAATTTATATTTTCATATTTAATAGAAACTTAGTCTGAAATGATATTATAGTAATCATTCATATTAAATATTTACCGGTTTATCATACACATTTTTTTATCGGTGCAATAATTTCATAGCATAAACAACCTTGAAGCTAATTTTATTCTTTTTAATTAGCAAAATATAGTATTTAAATTGCGAAAGATTAATAAAAATTAATCGTTTTATCCTTTGATTATTTATAAATTTGTAATTAAGAAAAAGACACTTTTTCCGAAATTTTTATTTAAACATACAAAGAGGTTACAAATGGCAAAATCGCTTGGAGATGTTGTAATCGACATTGAAAAATGCAAAGGATGCGAATTATGTATCGATGCTTGTCCTCAGGAAACATTGGCTTTAGCTCCGCGAATCAATCAGAAGGGCTATCATTATGCAATTAAAGTTCAGGACAATTGCACGGGATGTAACAATTGTGCTTTAATCTGTCCCGATGCCGTTATCACAGTTTATCGAAAAATAGTTAAATAGGAGCAAAAATGGGTGAATTAAAATTGATGAAAGGAAACGAAGCTTTAGCCGAGGCTATGATTCGAGTGGGATGTGATGGTTACTTTGGTTATCCAATTACTCCACAATCCGAGGTGATAGAATATTTATCCCGAGAAGCAACTCCAAGAACTGGGATGGTTATTCTACAAGCCGAAAGTGAAGTTGCTTCGATTAATATGATTTATGGTGCTGCTGGTGCTGGCCGTCGTGTTGCCACTACTTCATCATCACCAGGTATTAGCTTAATGCAGGAAGGTTTGTCCTACATAGCAGGTGCAGAATTACCATGCTTAGTTGTTAATATTGTTCGTGGTGGTCCAGGATTAGGAACAATCCAGCCATCTCAGGCAGATTATTTTCAGGCAACCAAAGGTGGTGGTCATGGAGATTATCATTTAATCGTGCTTGCACCCTACAATGTTCAGGAAATGGTTGATTTTGTTCAATTGGGTTTTGAGTTAGCCGAAAAATATCGCAATCCAGTTATGATTCTTGCTGATGGTGCAATGGGTCAGATGATGGAAAAGGTGGTACTGTTCGACCAACAACCCCGAAAAACTGAGTTCCCAGATTGGTCAACAACCGGCAAGCCAAAAGGTATGCCGCACCGTGTGGTAACTTCACTTTTCATCGAACCAGAGGTGATGGAACAAGTTAATTTACGTTTACAAGCAAAATATCGGGAAATTGAAAAGAATGAAGTTAGATTCCAGACCATTAATACCGAAGATGCTGATTATATCTTTACAGGATTTGGATTGGGTGCAAGAATTGCAATGAAAGCAATGGAAATTGCTCGTAGCAAGGGAATTAAAGTTGGCTTAATCAGACCAATTTCTGTTTATCCTTTTCCATACTCAATTTATAAAGAGACTGCTCAAAAAATCAAAGGTATATTGGATATCGAATTAAATGCTGGACAAATGATTGAAGATGTTCGATTAGCCGTCGAAGGTAAAGTACCTGTCGAATTCTTTGGTCGTATGGGTGGTATGATTCCCGATCCAGAAAGCGTTGTCGAACATTTTGAAAAAGTATTCTTAGGAGGTAAATAATGGGTACACAAGTAGTAGAAATTCCGATCAATCCGGAATTAGTTCAAGATGAAAATTTGCTTTACTGCAAACCTGACACATTAACAGGAAAACCATTCCACTATTGCCCCGGATGCGGTCATAGTACTGTACATAAATTATTAATGGAAGTTGTTGCCGAAATGGGTATTCAAGAGGAAATTATTGGTGTTGCCCCAGTTGGTTGCTCAGTTTTTGCTTATGATTATATGGATGTTGATATGCAGGAAGCTGCTCACGGACGTGCATGTGCAGTTGCAACAGGCATTAAAAGAATGATGCCTGATAAATTTGTATTCACATACCAAGGTGATGGCGATTTAGCCGCTATAGGCACTGCTGAAACAATCCATGCAGCAAATCGCGGAGAGAATTTCCTTGTTATTTTTATCAACAATGCTGTCTATGGAATGACATCTGGTCAGATGGCACCAACAACTTTACCTGGAATGGTATCAACAACGTCTCCTTATGGTAGAGATATCAAAACGATGGGCTATCCAATTAAAGTTAGTGAATTGTTGGCTACTTTGCCAGCTGTGGCTTATGTAACTCGCCAGTCGGTTCACACTCCTGGCAATGTTCGGAAAACTAAAAAAGCTCTTCAAAAAGCTTTGGAATACCAAAAGCAAGGTATTGGTTTTTGTTTAGTCGAAGTAGTCTCCAATTGTTCTTCTAATTGGAAAATGACACCACTCGAAAGTAATAAATTTATTGATGATAAAATGATTCCTTATTATCCATTAGGCGACGTAAAAGTCCCGGAGGTAAAATAATATGACAGAAGAAGCAATCTTTGCAGGATTTGGTGGGCAAGGTATCCTTTCGATGGGTATGATACTTGCTTATGCTGGTATGATAGAAGGTAAAAAAGTATGTTGGATGCCTTCATACGGACCTGAAATGCGTGGTGGTACTGCTAACGCAATTACAATAATTTCAGATAAATTAATTTCTTCTCCAATTATTTCTCGTTTCGATTCAGTTGTAGCATTAAATCAACCATCTGTCGATAAATTCGAAAATAAGATAAAAGAAGGCGGTGTTATGATTTATGATGCATCCAATATACTGAAACCTCCAACGAGAAAAGATATTCAAATCTTTGGCGTTCAGGGTAGCGAAACTGCTATAAAGTTGAAAAATGTTCGTGTTTTAAATTTAGTAATATTAGGTTCTTTTATTGCTGCAAGAAAAACTGTAGAGCCCAATTCAATTTTCAAAGCTTTGGAAAGTGTTCTACCAGAACGATATCATCACCTTCTACCGCTCAATCAGAAAGCATTCGAAGAAGGTATGGCGCTCATTAATTAGTAATTATTAATTGTTAAAAATATCCTAAAACAGGTTGTTTCAGAAATTAAGCAACCTGTTTTTTTCTGTTTTGATTGTAAGTTTTATTTGGATTTATTCTTGAGTATTGGAAATTTGGATGATTTCAAACTTATCACCATCGAACAAACCGTAAACTGGATTGGAAAGCCATGTGCCCAGATTAATGTAAACGCCTCCCTTGTATTCCGTTTTTTCAAGTTTATGACGGTGCCCCATTACAACATAATCGAATCCTTGATCTATTTTTCGAAAAGCAAAGTCCTTTAAACCATCTCTTGGTCCATAATCTTTTGTTTCGGTATAGTGCCTGCTCTTTCGGGAACTGCCACTTGCCAACCATATCCCGAAATCTGGATGGAGCCAACGGTACAATTTTTGAGCTAATTTGCTTCGTAAAATTATTTTAAGCATCTTATAGCCGCTATCGTTGTAGCTCTTGTCATCACCGTGAGATAAGAAGAATTTCTTCCCTATCAACTCAATTGACAAGTCATCTTCGATAGGCAAGATATCCAACTCTTCTCTAAAAAACTTGTAATGACCAAAATCATGATTACCTATTAGATATATTATTTTCACATCGTTTATTCGGAGCTCGTGAAGTTTATGAAGTGTACGATAAAAGCTAGAAGGTATCACTTTATTATAATCGAACCAAAAATCAAACAAATCTCCCACAATAACCAAAACATCATTTTTCCTGATTAAGCTTAGAAATTGGATTAATTTATCCTCCAAGACTTTATCCTCTTGTCTTTGGTAAAACCCTAAATGTATATCGGAAATAAAATAAACCATAAATTAATACAATTGGCAATTAACTTCTTGTTGCAAGGTTACCTGATCGGACAAATTAATCAGTTTGAAAGTATAGGAAATAAATTTGCTTTCATCAATGGAAAGATAATCTAACGGAACACTAATTTCTGCAGTTTTACATAATGCAAAGGAATAGTCTATTTCTTCATTGCTGTTATGCTTAATTGTAATCCCCGATAAATCAAATTGAATAATTACTTGGGATTGGTTTATGTCGATGCTGATAATGTTATTTTTTATATTCTTCTTAAAATTATCAATACGGAAATATAAAAAACTATCATCATTGC
Source organism: uncultured Chloroherpeton sp. (assembly GCA_964405755.1). Classification (GTDB taxonomy): domain Bacteria; phylum Bacteroidota; class Ignavibacteria; order Kapaibacteriales; family UBA2268; genus GWF2-33-9. The sequence continues at coordinate 6,767 of CAYOPF010000063.1, read as the reverse complement.
CAAAGAAAATTTTGATTGGAGGCGTCTGGCTCTGGTGCATTGTCGAGAATGACTGATTAAATACAACATAACCAGCATCATCCCAAACGGCTGATTCATCAACTTCCCCATCTATTACTGGATTGATTTTATTCTTAGGTAGCTGAATTTTTTGTTCCACAGATAGTATTTCTTTGTACAATTCCTTCGGAATCTCCACTCCCATCATCTGATAAATGTTTTTTAAGTGCCATCGAAACAAAATATCAAAATCTTTTTTGTTTTCTGCTTGATGATGGGGATAATACCACCAGAACCAGTCCGAACCTTCTGCGATAAGAATTTCCCTTTGGATTTGTTCAATTATTTCTTCTGAGAGGGTTGGCTTCAATTCTTCGAACAAATGCCGAGCACGAGACAGCATATTCCATGCAACAATATTCTCGGAGTTTGATATCCAAATATTGAAATTTGCATCAATCCATGAACCTGCCTTAATATTGTTCAATGGTTTCAGAAATTCATTTGATCCATCACCTAAGGCATCACTAAAATTAATCGTTTTAATTTCAGAAGTAATGCTTAAGTAGGAATATAACGTTCTTAGAAAGTCGATGCCATTGTTTGGATAATATTCCCAACAATTTTCGCCGTCCAGAATGATTGATACAACTGCATTTTTCAATCCTGCATCTCCATAATGCGAATGAATGCTGTTTCGGATTGTCAGCAAATTGCTCACAAAATCTCGTGCAGCATCGTGGGCATTCCAATTTGAATATACAAATCCAATCTTGTCGGATAGGCCATGGTCGCGGAAAAATATAGTAATTTGTTTATCACCATTCACATATTTTCTTGGAAAATATTTTGTTAGATTAATTAATGAACCAGTTTCGGAATTGAACATAACCTGCTCGTCCGAAGCTATCCATTTTATTCCTGAATTCGCTATTAATTCAATCGCATCATTGGATATCGAACCTTCGGATGGCCACATTCCTTGGGGATTAGCATTAAATATTTGTTTGAAATATTCAACAGCTTTTTCGATTTGCATATTAGCATCTTGTGGATATGAGTAATTTGGTTCGACTGACGGATTAGCATGATTAGCTTCTTTGGATGATTCGGTATTAATAAGTAAAGGTAAAATTGGATGGTAGAAAGGCGACACACTCATTTCCACTTGTCCAAGAGCTACCAATCGTTTAAAATTCTTGTTTATTCTGGACATTACTTCATTATGGCAATCCAATAAAATTTCTTTTTCAGTCTCAGAATAATTTTTCCCTTTTCCAAAGAGTCGTTTAATAAAAGGAAGATCACGGCTGTATTGACCCATCCATGCCAAATTATACCAGACTTGTAAATCGAGCCAATCCTGGTCCGAAAAGAGAATTAAAGCATTATTTTGTTTGGATTTCTCGAACAATTCAGTATATCTTGAATATGGTCGAATCATATTATTTTCGTTGCACAAAAAGAATAGTTTTAGTATTTGTTCTTTATCTTCAATTGATAATTTAGAGGCTTGAATCAGAGTTAATCGCTGAATAATGTCATTATTAGCCCCGCTTAGATAGTGCTCCAATTGAAGCAATAAAGATGGTACAATATTATAATTTTGTTTTATTGTAGGGAATTCATTCAAAATCAGAGGAATGTCCAGATAATCCTTAACGGCATGGAGACGAACCCAAGGTAGAATAAATTCTCCATCTTTTTCATAGTATGGTTGATGATTATGCCATAAAAAAGCAACTCTTAATGGTAATGACATAGCAACCTCCTTTATTTTAATAATAGAACTTTTTCTTGTGCCATGTTTAAGGCTGATTGGGCTCCCATTTCGCCATAAATAACTTTGGTAGCTGCAAATTCGATAATTTCTTCTATTTCTAGCCATTTTGGATGAACGGGAGTCATCTTGGCAAATTCCAATTGGTTTGCAAAAAGTAATTTTTGGGGATGAGTGGAAAAATATGGATCTTTGTAATAATTCCTATCTGATGGAAAACCAGCTTCGTTAATTTTTTTGCAGAATTCTATTGAATTTTTACCATCTGTCATGAACTTAAGAAATTTTTTTGATAAATCCTGCTTAGTGCTTTTTGAATTCAAAGCAAGATACTCACCTCCAGCAAAAGAGATACCTGTTCTGCCTCTCATCGAGGGTATTAAGCATACTTGGTAGTTTAAAGTTGGGTTTTCATTTTTGATTTTTTCGATTAACCATCCCCCAGAAATCCAATAAGCAACCTTGCCTTGCGAAAATGCAGCATCTATTTGTCTTTGCGTTTCCAAGTATCCGTTGCGACTTAGTTGCACATAAAAATCCAATGCAGCAATATTCTGAGGTGAATTAACAACAAAATTGCCAGTAGAGTCAAGAATGTCGCCATCGAAAGTCCAAAAAAACGTCAATATTTTCTTATACAATCTATGTGCGTCACTCGTATTAGCACCAAAAAGATAAGCATTATGTAATGAATTAACTTTTGATGATTGTTCCAGAATTTCTTCGAAGGATGTTGGGCATTTGGACTGAAAACCTGCTTTTTTCAATAAATCATTATTTACAAATAGTACGCGTGTATCAACAATCCAAGGAAGTGCATAAACAGCATTATTCCAGTAACAAGGTGGTTTGGCATACTCAATATATTTCTCGAATTCCATTGAATCTTTATTTAATTCTGCCAAAACTCCAGCAGATGAGAATTGAGCTACCCAGTCCGAACCTAATTCCAGAACATCGGGAGCAGTATTGGAATTGAACGCAGCCATCAATTTGGTTTTTCCATCGTTCCAACTCAACTCAGTAACTTCTACTTTGCAATTATTTTCAGCTTCAAATATTTTTATTATTGAATCTAAAACTGTTTTTTGATAGGGTTCGCTCCAAAAATGCCAAAATCTTATTGTATTTTCGTTGCCTACTTTTCGGTTGCAATTAGTGAGTATTACGACAGTAGAAATAATTAGAATTAAGGATACATAACGTAAGAAATATTTCATACTCAATCTTTGTAAATTTCAAATTTACATAAAAATTAGTTATTAAATACAGTTGGGTTTAGAATTCTTCAATGGTTCGATGTGAATTGTGGACTCAATATTCATGTCTTTCAAAATTTGCTTTTCTATTTTTGTAGCAATTTCGTGTGCGTCATATACAGTTGTGCATTCCTGAATTTTCATGTGAAAAGTAAGCTCCTGATGATGACCGTAGTTGTGAATATGAAAATGATGGAGAAGTAATTCGCCACTATAAATATTAGCTGCTATTTGTTTTACTTCATCAATCAAGGATTGGGATAATTCTAAGCCAATTAGTCGTTCGATTGCATCACGTGCAATATCGTAAACTGTATAGAATAGCATAAAACTTATTAGAATTCCCAACAAACTATCTATCCACCAAAAATATGGTCGAAGGAAAATTCCAACTAATACAACAACTGAGGATAATGCATCGCTGCGGTGGTGCCAAGCATCGGCACGTAAAGTAATAAAATTTGTTTTACGGAAAGCCCAAAAAGAAAACTGAGCTAAAGTTTCTTTCATAACTATAGATATTATTGTTACTACAATTGCAATTGTACCATAGTTACTTGTTTGATTTGTGAGATATCGGTCAAATGATTCTCTTAATATTTCGTAAGCAACAATTCCTAAAATGAAGGCAACAAATAATGCAGCAATCTGCTCTACTCTTCCAAAACCAAAGGGATGCTTGTTAGTGGGTTTACGGACTGATAATTTTATACCTGTAATTACAACTATCGACGAAATTGAATCACTTAATGTATGCCAAGCATCTGCAATCAGGGCTATTGAACCAGATATTATACCTGCCCAATATTTTAAAATAAATAGTATAAGATTGACAAAAATCGATACAATTCCTTCCAGATAGCCTATATTTTCGCGACTGAGTTTCATTTTAAAATTAAAAAAAAGGAATTTGACGTAATTAACAGTGAATTATTTAGCAAATATCCCCTTATTATTGTTCAGAACTTGCTCTGCAATCTTTTTAGCAAAGTCGATATTATCTTGTCCATTTGCATCTACCGATAGCAAATATCTATCATTGATTGCCATAATTATTACCGCATTTTTGTTTGGTTTATTGTATTCACAATATATCCAAGTATCTTTAAAGTTGGGATAAACTTCTGCAGAACGGTAACCCTCATCATCTTCCATTTTCATAGTCATGGCTTTCCAACCCGAAGCTGCTGCCAACATATTGATAGCACCATTGTAGTCGAAAACTGAGATATCCAAATCTCCATTCTTACTGCTGTAATTTTGAATAACGGACGAATAACCAACTCCATCGGTATTAATATTCATACCTTCAGGCTTTTGTTTAGTAAATCCATCAATTTCTGGCATTATTTGTATTAACACTTTATAGTCTATTGGAAGAGTATCACCTTTTTGGCGACGCAATTCCCATTTCTGTTCAGCGTTTTTGATGTCATTGTTGATTGATACACCTTTTTCGATAACTTCGTCCATAGAGGTTTCTTCTAACCTGCCTTTATCTTTGTCACTTCCGCAGCTTATAAGAAGTGATAATGCAATACTAAGAATACATAAATATCGTTTCATTTTTCATTCTCCTTGAAAAATTGTTGATTATTCGTTTATATTTCCCCATTTTAAAAAACCGCAAAACTCCACCAATGCTGTATGAATCAATAGCTTCCGAAATATTAAGATTTCGATGTTCAATTTCACGCAAATATTCCAACATACCTTGCTGTTGCCAAATAAAATTTTGAGGAATATTGGGGAACTTTCTATTGAGTAAACCATAGGAATGAGCTGATCGCGTTGTCCAATACCATACGAACAGTCCAATACGATTAGTTTCGTCTGCTTGAGTGAGGGCCAATGGCAGAACTACATTCAATATTATTTCTCTTCGCATGGCGATTCCTTCCTCTGCGATTTTAATTTTCATCAATTTTACCATCTCATCAGCAATAGAAAATCGCTCATTCGATGCAATTTTATCAATAAAATCCAAAAGGATACTTTGGTTTATAGTTTCAATTATTTTTTCTGTTTTTTCGATATTGTAAATATGTCTGTTTCTTTTTTCTAAATATCTCGAAAGAAACATTTGAGTGAGAATTTTTATGCTATCGCTAAGATTATGGGCATTCACAATTTTTTGAGCATTGGATGTAAATCTGAGCAAGCGTATTAAAGAGTAGTTTTGCAATTCCTCAGTCGATAAAATATCTACTTTGTAGTTTGGTTGTTGGTTGGTCTGCTCCCTCAGCCTTAATAAAATTTCTTTATCAATTATAAAAGTACCAAAATTATCCGCCAATTCTACATCATTCTCGCAAACTATGTGTAGAATTACAGAACGATAGCGATCGTCATGTGAATGCTGATGTTCAATCCAGTTACTTGATTTTATATGAAATTCGGCATTTCCAATAATTACCTTCCCCTGAATTAAAATTGCTATATCTAGGAAATCTGGTCCTTCGTGGACATTCATTCTACCCATCGACAAAATTTGGAATGTCCTTCCATCAGTCAAAGTATGAATTAAACCAGGATTGGAAAGATGGGTTTTTAGAGCGTATTGTAAATCTTTTTCCTTTATTTTCGTTGAAATACTTTTCATAGAAATCATTATTCACAAAAATTAAATTACCAAAAATTAATGAAACACAAGATATATATTTTATTTTTTACATTTTTTATTTATTGCCAATTATTTTCCCAAATTGATTCGGCTACTCAATTAAAAATTAATTATCAAGCAAATAAATATAAGTATTTGTTAGAGATGCTCTACAAATACTCTTTAGATACTTTTGAAATAAACAAAGTTTCCGACCAGTCATTTTTAAAACTATTTACAAGTGTCCATCCACAAAGTTTATATTTTAATGCACAGGATTATCTTAAAATCGACGAGCAAAATCGTGGTACATCCCACGGAATTGGTATCGATTATGCTTTGCTAAACGATACTTTGTCTATCATAAAAGTTATCAAGAATTCACCTGCCGACAGCATTGGTCTTTTGGTTGGTGATAAATTACTATTTATCGACGGAAAGTCAGTAGTTCGAAGATTCAAAACCTATGCAGATAGCTTAATTAAGAAAACTTTTGGGACTAACTTAAATATAATTGTTAGAAGATATGTAGATAATAATTGGCAATTACGAGAATTTTTTGTTCAGGTGCAAGACTATTCGGTTCCCGTTGTTCCCGCTTATTTTATCTTTCCAAATACAAAAATTGGATATATTCAAATTTCTTACTTTGCCGACCATATCGACGAAGAGTTATTTAAATCTCTCGAAACACTCCGAAAACAAGGGATGAAAGATCTGATTATAGATTTAAGAGGAAATTCTGGAGGTGTAGTGGAAAGTGCAATTAATTGTCTGAATTTCTTTTTCTCTAAAAATTCGAAATTAGTCGAAATTAAAAGTAAAATGCCTGAATTGGATACAGTTATATATTGTAAAAAAGATGGTGAATACATAAATACACGGCTAGTTGTATTGATAGACAAACAATCTGCATCTGCGTCAGAAATATTTGCTGGAGCAATTCAGGATAATGACCGAGGAATAATAATTGGTGAACAATCATTTGGAAAAGGTACTATTCAAAAAATGTGGAGACTGCCCGACAGTACTGGTTTTAGAATAACCGTCGCAGAATATAGAACACCTGTTGGTAGGCCAATCCAAAAGAATACGGATTCAACTCAGAAAGCTCAACTTGACCCAG
>CAYOPF010000062.1:0-16422 GCA_964405755.1 uncultured Chloroherpeton sp. | reverse complement strand
AACCAGCTAAAAACAGAACCATATAGTATCCAATGGACAACCAAACATCCATTGCAATTATTGCGTTCATCGCAGTTAATTGATTTAAAAGAAATCCCTCTTTTGAATATGGTAATCCCAATATTTGTAATAAATTATTAATATAACCATTCTGCGAGTACAAGTTTGTGAAAATCAATGCAACAACAACCATTGATGTTACTGATGGCAGAAAGAAAGATGCTTGCCAAAAGGCATTCAAATGTTTTACTTTCTGATTGATAATTTCTGCTAAAACGAAAGCTATCGACAATGCTACGGGTACTGTAATTACCACAAAATAGGCTGTATTTTTAACAGCAATCCAGAAAACTTCGTCCTGGAATGCTTTTATATAATTATCTAATCCGATAAATGTAGTTTCATTGGTTAATGTTTTGTAATCAGTTAAACTCAAATACCCCGAATAAATTAATGGATAGGTCCAAAATATTGCAAGGACTGCAATCCAGGGAAATAGTAATATTAAATTATTTATATTATATTTTAATTGTTTTTCCAAAAAGAGAAATTTTATTTTTTACAAAATTGCTAATTTACATTTAATAATTAAGTAAAAATTAAAAAGGTGAACAATGAAAAGCGTATTATCGATTATCTTTATTAGTTTATTAATCATATCTTGTGGAAAAAATCAAGAGGCTCAAGTGGAAAATCAAGACGATTTCAAAAGTTTAGTCGCCGAGCGGATTAAAGCATTCGCTCAGGTGAAAGTGGATGCAGATATTTCCGGATTAACAGAAAGAGAACAAACGTTGATTGAAATATTAAGCGAAGCAGGTAAAATTGCAGAGGAAATTTTTTGGCAACAATCTGCCGCCGACGCAATTGCAGTTAGAGATTCCTTAGCAAAATTGAACAAATCCGAAGATGAAGTATTGAGGGAATATGTGCGGATTAATTTTGGACCTTACGACGTTATCCACGGAAATGAACGATTTTTGCCAGGTAATCCAAAAGTCCGATTTCCAGGGGCCGGATTCTACCCACAGGATTTAACAAAAGAAGAATTTGAAGAATTTGTTGCAAAATATCCCGAGGAAAAAGAAAAGCTCGAAAGTAGCTATACTGTTGTTATTCGCCAAGCTGGAGTTCTGCATGCTGTTCCTTACGGGAAATACTATAAATTGGCTGAAGATTTAGCACGAAAATTGGAAGAAGCCGCCACATATGCCGACGAACCTACTCTAAAGAATTACCTGTTATTGCGAGCAAAAGCAATAAGAACCGATGATTATTACGAAAGTGATATGGCTTGGATGGACGTAAAAGGTAAAATTGATGTCGTAATTGGTCCAATCGAAACCTATCAGGATGCTTTATTCGGTTACAAAGCTGCCTACGAAGCAGTCGTGATGGTCAAGGATGAAGAAGCTACAAAGGAATTCGAAATGTTTAAGAGTTTAGTTGGTCATTTTGAGAAGAATTTACCACAGGATTCCAAATTTACTCGAAAGAGTTTCAGTGCCGAAACACAACTTAACATAGTTAATGTTGTATATTTTGGTGGAGATTGTCAGAAAGGAACTAAAACAATTGCTGCTTCGTTGCCAAACGACCCAAGAGTGAGAGATGCAAAAGGTGGTAAAAATTCGATGTACAAAAATATGATGGAAGCAAAATTCAACGCTACTTTAATACCAATTTCCAAAGTCATATTATTGCCAGAGCAACAACAATATGTAGATAAAAAAGCATTCACTTCGTTCGTTACGTTACATGAATTATCGCATACTCTTGGAAGGGGATTTGTTTATGGTAATGATAAATTAGAGGTGCGAACAGCATTAAAAGAGCGTTATTCTCCTATCGAAGAATGCAAAGCCGACATTGTTTCGATGTGGAATCATAAATTATTGCTTGATTTGAAAAAATACGATTCCGAATACATTAAAAGATCACAAGTTACATATCTTGCGGGACTATTCCGTAGTATTCGCTTTGGAACAGAATCTGCTCATGCCCGTGCTAACTTAATTCAACTTAATTACTTAAAAGAGCAAGGAGCAATTGTTGTTACAGCGGACGGAAAATACAAAATTATTGAGGAAAAGTTCTGGGATGGTGTACGGAGCCTTGCAAATCAAGTTTTGACAATAGAGGCAACAGGCGATTATGCCAAAGCTGGAGATTTTCTCGCTAAATATTCAGTAGTAACCGATGAGATAAAGAAAGCGATTGAAAACCTCAAGGATGTTCCTCGCGATATTGATTCCAGATATATGTTTTAAAGTGAGGCAATTATGAAAATTGCAATTATATCAGTTTTTTTCATGATAATTATTTGTAGTAATATGAATGCGCAAAATAAAATTACAACCGATAGTTTGGGAAGAAAAATCCTCGTAGGACAATTTAGCTGGGAAGATTGGAATAAGGAAATGAATTGGCAAATTCCTCAGGATTATTGCATTAATATTTCAAATTGTTTCCATCTATCGGAAATTATCAACCAAAAGAAGATTAAGTTTCTAATCTTTGCTGGTTCGTGGTGTAGCGATACTAAATCGGAATTGCCAAAAATAATCAAAATATTTCAGTCGTGCGAATTTCCCAGCTACGAATTGATTGGTGTGGACAGAGCTAAATACGAACCCACAATGCGTTTTGTGGAATATAATATCGAAAGAGTTCCATCATTAGTTGTATTATCGAATAATCAAGAGATTGGACGGATTATTGAATTCCCCAAAAACGATTGGTTCGAGGATATAAAGCAAATAATTGAACAAAAATAATCTTGAGATAGAATTTTGATTTTTTTTATAATGTTAATTATTTTCGAATTATTTCATAGTTTTCTAAATATATTAATAATTTTGTTTTTTGGATACTTAAATTTACATGAAACATTTTTACTTTGTTTACTTTCTTCTGATTGCAACTCTTATTTTTTCGTGCAATCAGTTTCATTATAATCCCAACACAATTACAGAGTCCACTCAACTATATGTAAACAAATTGGCTAGAAATAATGTTCTAATGGGTTCGGCTGTCGGTATTGCTGCAAAAAAACCAGAACAATATGAAGTTTTTGAAAAATTATTGACTATTGCAACCAATTCCGAGCTAAAAGCGCTCACTAATCATCCAAATGGGGTTGTCCGATGCTATGCACTTTGGGGATTAATCATAAAAAAGTCAATTGATGTATTGCCAATAATAATCGATCATATTGAAGATTACGAGCTTATTCAAACTCAATTTGGATGTATTGGGGATAGAATGATGGTTGGTGATTTTTTTGCAAATTTCACTTATGAATTACCACAAGATGGCAATCCTTTTTTTTCGAGGGAAGAAATAGCCAAATTTGACAGTATTTTCATTAGTTCAAATTCAAAACTAGAGATAAAAAATAAAATTTCAGAAAGAGTACCACCAATCGAATCATTATATCCCATAATCAAAAAGAGAGTAGAAGATGGAAGAGATTTGACATCCCTTGTCCTGTTAGCAAAATACAAAAAGGAAGATGATGTACCACTCATCGCAAATTTCAGTAATCAGAAAAGTACTGGCTCGGATATTGTATATTTTTGGATTGCTGTTCAAAAATTTCCTCACCAAAACTTCTTCAATATTCTAAAAGAACAATTACCCGAAGTTATCCATAATTTAGAATATTCCAATTTTGAATACTTTAATGCAGTAGCGCGTTACCAAAATAATGATGCTAAAGCCCTCTTAAAGTCTGCTTTAATAAAAGATAATGAAGATTCTTGGTCAACAAATAAATCAAATTTGGCTGTATTCAAAGCAACCAAAAAATATTACAGTGTTGTTTATGATGAGTTACTTTGGGAATTATGGGTAAATTATGACTTTATTGCTTTAAATGTTTATCGATCATTCTGTAAATCAAGAAGATCAGAAACATTAAACCACACAATTAAGATACTAAAGGAAAACTGGAACAAATTTTTTAGAATTTTAATTCAAATTAATATTCCTGAAGAAGATAGAAATTTGAAGGCTTCACTTGTGTTGGATTCCATGCTTGATTTTTTGGCAGAAAATAACCCAAATGAAGCAATTGCAATAATCAAGAAAAATATAACTGATGCTGATTTATTAATGATACCATCATATACAGGAAAAATTATACAATTAAAGGACAGTAGTTTTATCGAACCATTGCTCATTAGGTTTAAGAGTTCAAATAATCCACATTTGTATTTGCCTTTAGCAAAGGCATTAAAATCGTTCAACGATAAAGGTTTAACAAATCGGCTTTGGGAGATAATTAATAGTAACACCAATAATTTTAACGGATGGGGTCTAGATTCTTTAATTATTCTTTTGAATTAAAATGTAAAAAAATCCTTTATTCTTTTTAACTTGTTTATATTTATGAGGTTTAACCAACCAAAGTCGTGCTCGGAGCGAGACTCGAACTCGCACGAGGGTCACCCCTCACAGGATTTTAAGTCCTGTGCGTCTACCAATTCCGCCATCCGAGCAAAGAACGTTTGATTAGGATTACAAAATTAACACTTTTGGATGAATTACCAAAACTTTTCGATAATTTCTTTTAAATTATCTTTATTATCTGATGATTTATTCAACATCCTTTCTACATATTTTCCTATTACATCGAATTCCAAATTCACTTCGTTGCCCGGTTTGTAATTACGAAAAATCGTATTCTGCAATGAATGAGGGATAATTGACACTGTAAAATCGTTTTCTCCCAATCTTGCCAATGTAAGACTCACTCCATCAATTGCAACAGAGCCTACTTCGACTAAATATCGAGAATATCGACTGTCGAACTGGAATTGGAATAAAGTTCCTAAATCTTCTCTCGTGATGTTAATCAGAGTTCCTATCGTATCAACATGCCCTAGCACTAGATGGCCGCCCAACATTTTCTGTAATGTTAACGCAGTTTCCAAATTGACTTCCTGATTTATTTTTAAGTTCTTTAAAGTTGTTTTTCTTATTGTTTCATCCACAGCTTGGGCAATAAATCCATTTTTATTTATTTTGGTTGCAGTAAGGCAAACCCCATTAACTGAAATGGAGTCATCTATTTTGATTTTCTCCAAAATATTGCTGCATCCAATACAAAATTCGATACCTTTTCCCGATTGTTGGATTCTATCAATTTTACCAATTTCTTCAATCAATCCGGTAAACATATTATTCCTCGTAAACTAAGTCCATTTGACGCTTTTCGAAATCAACTTTGGCGATCCTAACCTTAATTCTTGAACCAAAACCGTAGGATTTTTTTCTTCTCTTGCCAATTAACCGAAAGTTTTTCTCGTCGAAAATGTAGTAATCATCAACCAAATCGCGAATTCTTAAAAGGCCTTCGCAGAATAGATCATCTAATTTAACATACAAACCCCAAGTAGTAACCCCTGTTACGGTTCCTTCGTATATTTCTCCCATTTTGTCCATCGAAAGGAAAAGGAAGGCTATCTTGTTTGAGGTCCGCTCTGCTTCTTGGGCAAGTATTTCTCTTTGTGTGGAATTTTTACCAACTTCCTTGGTAAATAAGTTTAAATATTTTAACCTGTCTTCTTTGGGTTTTTCAATTTCAAATTCTTTAATTAACCGATGAATAACCAAATCGGGATAACGACGAATTGGGGAAGTGAAGTGAGTATAATCAACAAATCCTAACCCATAGTGTCCAATATTTTGATGAGAGTATTCGGCCTTTGCCATCGAACGAATCAATAATTGATTGATGGTTGTTTCCTCTGGTTTGCCTTTCAAATCGTTCAAATACTTGTTCAATTGTCGCGAATCAATGTTATTGGGATTGATTTCTTGCTTAATAATTGTTCTAATCATTCCCAACACATCTTTTATTTTTGTTCCATCGGGTTCGTCGTGAACTCTGTATAAAAAAGGTAGCAATTGGCGAAGTCCATACTTTTTGGTAAGCAACTTGATGTGTTGTGCAACCACTTTATTAGCAAAAAGCATAAATTCTTCAACTAATTGTGTTGCATCAGTGGAACGTTTCTCAAAAACTTGAATTGGAAATTTTTCTTTATCTAATTTGAATTTATACTCAGTTGTGTTGAAATTGATACCACCCTTTTGGAATCGTTTTTTACGGAATAATGTAGCTAACTTGTTTAATTCCAGAATTAATTCTGCATTATCCCCATGCTGTGTATCAATTATTTCCTGAATTTCTTGATAATTATATCTTCGCTTGTTAATTATTACAGTTTCGCAAATTTTATAATCAACCAGTTTTCCGGTTGGAGTTATTTCGGCAATTACGCTGAATGTGTATCTCGGTTTTCCTTCCTGCAGAGAACAAATTTCGTTCGATAGCTTTTCGGGTAGCATAGGAACAACTCTATCCACCAAATAAACACTCGTCCCACGCATTCTTGCTTCGATATCGGTTGCAGAGTTCTCTGTAACATAATTTGACACGTCAGCGATATGGATACCTAATTGGAAGTTCCCATTTTCCAATGATTTCAATGATAATGCATCATCAAAATCTCGGGCATCTTCCGGATCAATAGTTATGACCAATTCATCTCGATAATCTAATCTCTTGGAATACTTTCGGTTTTGTGGTGGTCGGATTTTAGCAATTTCTTGACTTATTTCTTCATTAAAAGTTAAGCTCAAATCGAATTCCTTTAGTATAGAATTGAACTCAGCTACTGGATTTCCTGTCTTACCTAAAATCTCATCTACTTTTGCTACAGGGCTCTTGTTTGGATTATCCCAATGAAGGAATTGAGCAGAAACCTTATCACCGCTTTTTGCATCGTTCAAAAACTTCTTTGGTATTAAAAAGTCAACGTAATATTTTGGGTCGTCTGGTACTAAAAAGTAAAAATCACCATCGAATTCAATCGTACCGAAAATTTGTGTTGTAGCTCGTTGAATAATTTTAACAACTTCAGCTCGAGGTTTTTTGTTTTTTTGCTGAGCAAGTAATTTTACAACAACTTCATCACCGTCCAATGCTGTGTTGAAATTTCGCCTGCGAATAATTATTTTGTCCAATTTCCTATTATTGGATTTAATAATACCCACATCACCCGAAATTTCAATAATACCTTGGAATTTGTTTGTATTTTCTGCTTTTAATGAATATTTGCCATGTGAATTTTTTTGAAGAACCTTATTCTTAACAAGTTGAATAATAATATTTGATATAAAATCAATATTCTTTTTGTGTGGTTCGAGTTTTAAATGCCTCAGAAAATCATTAACCGAAAGTGATTGTGATATTGCAGCTAGTTCCAAAATCTTTTGGGCAACCTGATAGGTGTTATCTTTCATAGATGCATACTGTATTGGTTTTCTTGGAGGCTTCTTGCAACATATCCATTGAATTGTTCATAAGTGATTCCACTGTTTCTTTTGGTGACGAAAGAGATGCCCCTATACTTAGTGTTATAGTAAATCTTTTATTATCGAATTTAACAAATTTGCTTGCTATTTCTGCTCTTACTTTTTCGGCCCAAAGCTTGAGATCACTACTATTGTAATCCACAAGCATAATTCCAATTATATTATCGCTGATATGACCAATCAAATCAAAACTTCTTATATGCTTACTAAGATATTCTATCTGATATTGTATCAGCGACTCGGTTAAGCCATAATTCTTTGAATACTCAGCGAAATTATCAATATGAATGGCAACAAATGCAACTTTGTAATTGAAGTGAAAGGAGCGGCTAAGTTCTTCGCCGAATCTTTCGAAAAAAGCATTTGGATGATAAATACCTGTGTTATGGTTTATATGCGAGTAATTGGAATAAATATTTATATACAAGAACTTTTCAATCGTATTGGCAACTTCTTGAATAAAGATGTTGAGTATTTTTAAATCGAAACTGCTTATGTTTCGGAAGCTATCCCCATATATGAAAATAGCACCATAAGATGATGTGTGGGATTTTAATGGAAATGCTGAAAAATACCCTTTAGGTGAAAATAGCTCTTGTGGATTAATTATATGCAATTGCTGTTCAATTGGTGCTAGGCAAATTGGTTGATTCTCAAGCAATGTAACTTTTATCAATGCTTTGTTCAAGTCAATTGCAGCATTTTTTAAACTGGAGACAAATTTTTCGTTGCCAACAATAGATTGAACTTGCCATTTGTTGGATTGCGACGAATAATTGCAATATCCAATATTCTCGAAACCTAATATCTCACTGATTGTTGTAAATGCATAGTTAATTATATTTGAGAATGTAAGATTTTCTTGCTTCAGCATTAAGTCGTATTTTTCTATAGCCTGAAGGATTCTTGTTGCTATACTTTGCTCGAACTTTTCATTCAAGCTAGTTATAATTGAAGAAATTAGTTTTGTAAAATTGGCAACATAACCGATCACATTACTATCTATTGAATTTTCCTCGAAAGAATCGAGTGTTAATACACCAATTGGTTCGTTTCTGTGGAAGATTGGTATTCCCGCAAAGCTCTTGATTTCGATACTTTGTTTGTAATAGGGGAAAATATCCTTTACAGCAACAAAATTGATATTGGTAAGTAATTCAGGTTTTGAATTCCGAATAATTTCGGATAAAATATCATCCCCAAACTTGATAAAAGAATCCTTTAAAATATTGTTATCGTTCTCGGTAACGTAAGAATATAATTTCAATCCATTTTGGGATTTATCCAAAAGCAACAAGGCTATTGTATTTGCCGATACTGTGCTTTTAATAATCATGAGCATTCGGGTTATAAAATACTCCAACTCTTGTTTTGGCTCATTACCGAAAAGTGGATGATTCTCAAAAAATACATTTACTGCACAATCATGCTGAATTTTTTTGTAATCATCCGAGATTTGTGTTTTGTGAGAATTTTCAGATATTTTTGCTTGACTTGTTTCATCCACGCTTGGGTCTTTGTCAATATTCACCAGGCCAATATCCTTGGCATTAGCTGGAGTGAGATTACTACTTACCTCGCTTTTATCATCATCTTCCACATTCGTTGTTTCATGTAATTTAATCTTTTTTATAATTCGCACTGAGGATAGTTCTTCATCTAAATTATTCGTAATTGCCGGTTTGGTTGGTTCTGTTTGTTTTGGTGGTTCAGGTTTATTTATTGTGTTGTTATCAGTTAATTCTTGTTCTTTAGTTTCGGGAAATTCATCTGATTTATCGAAATTCTCAATTGTCTGCCGCTTTCCAATTGTACTGCTTTGCGTTGTTATTTCGTAGTCGTATTGTTTCGTAAATGCCGATCTTGGGTTATTCTCGTAATACTCATTAAACTTCTGTGCCAGTGACGAAATTAAAGCAACCGTGAAGAGAACTCCAGAGCTAACAGCAATTAGTTTCCAACTGCCATCATCGATAAAGAACAATGTTACAAATGAACTAAATACTATAGTAAAATATATATAATCCCAAGCACTAATTATCTTTGAAAGGATTTGTAAAAATTTTTTCATAAATTTAAGAGTAAGATTTTTTTCAATTTATTAAATTATGAAAAAAAAATGAATTATTAGATTAATGTTAATAACAAGTTGTTTCGGATAGCTAAGGAAGCCTTCTCAATAAAGTTAAACGCAAAAGAATGCTTAAAGTAAACAATACTACCGAAACTGCTAAGAATTGAAAATAATGGTCTTGCTTTTTTGTGAAATATGCGACATTGATTGTTGTTTTTTCCATACTATCAATGTCTGAATAGATTTTTTCGAGAGATTTTCTGTTTGTAGCTCTGAAATATTTTCCACTTGTGGATTGAGCAATGTAGGTGAGCAACTGGTCATCAATTTTTACATCGACATACTGGTATTGTGTTCCAAATGGGGTTTTGACGGGATAGGGTGCCATACCTTTGGTACCGAGTCCTATTGTATAGACTTTAATTCCAAAGGTTTGTGCAATATCTGTGGCTGTTCTTGGCGAAATTATACCAGTATTGTTAATTCCATCGGTAAATAAAATCACGACTTTGCTTTTTGCTTTGCTATCTTTCAATCTCGATATTGAAGTAGCCAGTCCCATACCTATTGCAGTTCCATCAACGATCATCCCGGCTTTAATCTTGTCAATTAAATTTAATAGTACCGAATGGTCTATTGTAACTGGGCATTGCGTGTAGCTCTCACCCGAAAAAATTACAAGTCCTATTCTATCGTTTTGTCTCTTTTTAATGAATTCTTTTGCAGTTTCCTTTGCGGCTTCTATTCGATTGGGTTTCACATCTTCTGCTAACATCGAAGTCGAAACATCGATGGCAACTACAATATCAATGCCTTCAGTGTTAATTTCCTTGCGGGTCGACGAACTTTGTGGTCTTGCTAAAGAAATAATGATTCCAACCAAACTAAGAACAAGCAGAAAAAACGGAATGTGTTGCAAATATTTTATTCTACTAACCGAAAATGACTTAATGAATCCAGAAGCAGAATGCATAATTTTAGGTCTTTGTTTTTGGATTATCCAAAAATAAAGAACTACCAAAAGAGGTATTATTATTAACAGATAAAAATATTCTACATTATGGAAATGAATGTCTTTCATTTTGTTTCTTTGTTATCATCGTTATCGATTGGTACAGTTGACTGTACTATATTTCGGGCAGAATCAAGCATGTTAGTATTATCTTCAGATGTAGGAATTACTTTTGCAAACTTCACCAAATCTGATAACTCTAATACTGATTTAAGTTGCTTGGTAATTTCCGCACTCGATATCAGTTGAGCGAAGTATTCAAGAATTTCGCTTGTTGTGGATTCCATTGCCAGGAACACGAATCGTCGTTCGAGATAAAGCCTCAAAATGTCGGAAATACGTATGTAATATTCTTTTACGTAACCTTTTTGCCATAATTTCTGCCTTTCCAATTCATTCAAATCTTTGAGAGCTTGAACGTGGGCAGGAATTTTTGGGTCGTAAGGTAGAACTTCTTTAACACTAGGTTTCCACTTTTTGATTAAATAATAAATAACAAAAAATACCGCTATTACCAGCAAACCTATGATAATAAACCACAAATAATCCAAAAGGCTTATTGGATAATCCAATATTGGTTTGATGTCTTTTATTGGCTTGGTTGTATCTACAGGTATAGAACTTATCTGAACTGAAAAATTGTCGCTGAGTAAGAAACTTGTATCAGTGCCAGCTATAAAACCAAATTCTAATCCAGGAATGATATAAACTCCACTGTCAAAACTTGTTAATACGATATTCTGACTAAGTATCCTGGTTTTATTTTCAATGGTTGTGTCTATATTCGATTTGGAAACAATTAAAAATTTTCCCAGTGAATCATTAAGCACTGGCAAAATAACTCTTTCGTTTCTATCTGGAAAAAGTTTAATAGTATAATTGATTTGATCTCCAATTAATATTTTGTTTGTATCTATTTTAGTCTGAATTTTTATCTGCTGTGCATGAATAGTTGACGCACTAATCAACATAAATAAATATATAAAAATTCTCCAAATCATAATTTTTATCCTGCTTTTTGTCTCCATTCTCGTTGCTTGAAAAATTTCTGGAACGGTTTGATATAATCCTCACCAGCTGTTAATTCAATCAAATCGATGCTATATTTTTTGGATAGAAAGTCGAGAATTTTATTATTTTCATTTTTCCATTTTTCATAATTATCGATGAAATTCTTCGACGACGTGTTAACGATAAAATATTCACCAGTTTCTGGGTCGAATAAATCCACAATTCCTATTGCAGGTATTTTCTTTTCATGACGGTCTGAAACTTTTACTAAAATGGTATCGTGTTTTTGAGAAATTATACTTAAAGGTTTCTCGAAGTTTTCTGCTGTAATAAAGTCAGAAATAACAAAAATCGTAGCACGCTTTTTAATGGCATTAAGAGTAAATTCCAAAGCTTGCTGAATATTTGTACCTTTGCTATCGGGTTCGAATTCAATTAATTCACGAATAATTCTAAGAATATGGGAAGAACCCTTTTTTGGTGTAATGAATTTCTCAATTTTATCTGAAAAGAAAATTACTCCAATCTTGTCGTTATTGGTTATAGCACTAAATGAAAGCAAGGACGATAGTTCCGTTATTAAATCACGCTTTGACTGGAAATTGGTACCAAATGTTTGAGAACCGCTAACATCTATAAGCAGTAACACAGTTAATTCCCTTTCTTCGTTGAAGATTTTAACATAAGGCGAATTGAATCGTGCTGTAACATTCCAATCGATATTGCGGATATCGTCGCCAAATTGGTATTCTCTTACTTCCGAAAATGCCATCCCAAGACCTTTGAATGAACTTTTATATTCTCCAGCGAATATATTGCGGGTGAGGCCTCGCGTTTTGATTTCGATTTTTCTGATTTTTTTAAATAATTCCTTTTTGTCCATGTCAATTTCTCGGACTCTTATGGCACTTCAATTTTATTTAGGATTTCGCTTATAGTATCGTCGGTTGTTATATTTTCGGCTTCGGCTTCGTAGGTAAGTCCAATTCGGTGACGTAAAACATCGCCGCACAAGACTCGGACATCTTCGGGTACGACAAATCCACGCCGTTTGATAAAAGCCATAGATTTCGATGCTTGTGCCAAAAAAATAGAACCTCTTGGAGACGATCCATAATTTATCAACGATTTAATTTTACCTAAACCATAATCTTCTGGATTTCGTGTTGCAAAAATTATATCCAAAATATATTTTTCGATTTTCTCATCGAGGTAAATTTCTTTAGCAATCTCTCTTGCATTTATAATTTCTGCTGGTTCTACAACTTTGTTGATTATAGTTGAATTTTTTGAAGTGTTTTGTTGTAATATTAGTTTTTCCTCTTCGCGAGTTGGATAATTTACTATTACTTTCATCATAAACCTATCCACCTGAGCTTCGGGTAATGGGTAGGTGCCTTCTTGCTCTAAAGGGTTTTCTGTAGCTAATACTAAAAATGGTTCTTCCAATTTTAAGGTATGCTCACCAATGGTTATTTGACGCTCTTGCATTGCTTCGAGTAATGCACTTTGAACCTTGGCAGGAGCTCTGTTAATTTCATCAGCAAGAACAAAATTGGCAAATACAGGTCCTATTCTTAAAGTGAATTCTTCCCGCTTTTGATTATAAATCATTGTTCCAATTAAATCTGCAGGCAATAAATCTGGGGTGAATTGGATACGCGAAAATTTAGCGTTTATAGCGGAGGCAAGTGTTTTGATTGCTAATGTCTTTGCCAATCCAGGAACACCTTCGAGCAAAATGTGACCATTTGCAAGCAAAGCAATCAACAACCTCTCGACCATGTTTTTTTGTCCAATTATGGATTTGCCAATCTCCATTTGGAGCATTTCAATAAAAGAGCTAGCTTGTTGAATTTTTTCGTTTATTTCACGAATATCAGCCATTTTTCACACTTTGTTTTTATTAACAAAATTATAAACGAATACAATTAATTGAAATTTTTCATTTTTTACTTTTGATTGTTATTCTCGCGTAGTCTAGGTATATCATTTCTTAAAACATCAAACATTTTTACAAATCCTATTCATATGGCTGTAAATAAACCAGAACTTATCAAGTAAATTTGTTTGAAGCAATAATCATTAAAATAGAACATTCCTTCCAGTATAATTGTTACAAGAATTTCAAATTTTATTATTTAATTGGAATGCCCTAATTAAACAATTTTGAGATTTAATTAATTAATAACTTCTAAGGCTTTCTTAATTCTCGTAAACGATTCTTCAATATCGTCGTCCAATCCAACAGAAAAACGAACCAGACCTGGAGTCATTCCCATTGCTTCTTGTTCTTCTGGAGGAATTTCACTTGATGTGCTTGAACCCGGAGAACTGAAAAGCGTTTTGTAAAACCCCAAACTAACAGCAAAATACCCAACTTTTAATTCTTGCATTTTTTCCATCAATTTTTGCGCATTTTCTTGTGTTTTGACATCAAATGTAATCATTCCTCCAAAACCGTAGTTTGGATTCATTATTGATTTCATCAGTTCGTGTTGAGGATGGCTTGGCAATCCAGGATAGAAAACACGATAATTAAGCTTTTCTAAATTTTCTGCTATAAACATAGCATTGCGGCTGTGTTGCTTCAACCTAACGTGTAGAGTGTGCAAATTTTTAGTAATCATCGATGCACGAATTGGATCGAGAGTAGGGCCTAAAAGCATTGCAGCTCCATCGTTCACACTGCGTAAACATGCAATAAAGTCGTGGTCTGCACAAACTGCACCTGCCACCGCATCGTTCATTCCATTAATGAATTTAGTTAAACTATAAACCACAATGTGGGCACCAAGTTTGTATGGAGCAATGATCATGGGACTGAATGTATTATCCACAACTAACTTAATATTATGTTCATCTGCAATTTTTCTTAGTTTGGGTAGATTGGCTATTTCTAATAACGGATTGGAAATAGATTCGCAATAAATTATTTTTGTGTTTTCATTTATTGCATTCTTGACTACTTCCAGGTTTGTTATATCTACAAACGTTGTTTTTACTCCAAATTTTGGTAGAAAGTTTTTCAAAAAAGCATAAGTACCACCATAAATAGTACGGCTAGAAATTATTTCATCACCTTGACTTACGATTTGAGTTATTGTCGAAGTTATAGCACCCATTCCGCTTCCCATAACTTGAGCAGTTTCGGTTCCTTCCAAGTTAGCCAATGCTTGTCCCAAGAAATAATCCGATGGATTTAAATGTCTGGAATAAAGAAAGCATCCTTCAATCTCGGTATTGAAGAGTTCAGTCATTTTTTCTGCTGTCATAAATGTAAAAGTTGCACCATCGGAAATTGATGGATTAACTTCACCAAATTCGCCAAAAACTTGATAATCTTGAATTCGCCTTGCTGGATTTTCGTTCATAATTTCCTCGTTAAAAAAAAACTATTTGTTATAAAAATAAATTTCTTAAATTACAATAATTTAAATTAACAAAATTAAATCAATATGGAAAAAGAAACAAAAGAATTAATTTTTTTAAATCCCAAAAACGAAACTAATGGAATTTGGGCTAATGCTCATGCCGAAGAACTTCAATTTGAAAGCCCGGAATTACCTAAACTACAAAAAGAGATTGATAGATTAGAAATTGAAATTAATAATTTCCAAACAAGAATTGATCAGGAAATAGCTCTAACCGAAAAAATTACGGAAAATATAAAATCGAGAGCTTCCAACCCCAAAGATGTCAACGTTATGCGTGATGTGGAATTGCAATGGAGAACCACTCATACTAATATTGAACATATCAAGAAAATGATGCAACCCCGTATCGAAAAGGTTGAAGATTTATATAATCAATTATCTAATGAGAGAAGCAATATAATCAAGGTTCTACGAAATGATTATTTAAACAGGTTAGCAACTGAAATAAGTGCTTTAAATGAAGGTTTGAACTATATGAAGAATGTGGTCGAGAACCTTTTTTTAATTACTGTAACACTTACTCTAATCGATAAAGAAATCACCAAGTCTGTTGTAGAGGAAATCAAGCCAAATCCCATAGATAGCTTCGAAGTATTTTTTGAATCTTATTCCGAATATGCCGAAAAAATTAAAAAATTAATTGAGGAATAAAAAAAATTGTAGTAATTTGTAATTTTTTTCACTTTCACTTGTTTTATACTTTTATACTTAGAACCAAGACAAAGGTGAATTATGAAAAAAAATTATTTTCTCCTTATTTTGTTAATCTTTGTATTGTTTTCAAACAAATTACAATCCCAGGCGACCGACACACAACCGCCGGTTCCATATATCACAAAAACTGAATGCTGTGGCCAACCTTATGGATTTTCCTATGTAATCGACGAGTCCCGCAACCATCCTTCGATTCGCTCGAATATTGGAATAATAGAATTCAACAAACAATTGAGCTAAAATTTCATCTTTAAACATAATCAATTTACACCCGGCATGGACGATTCTGTAGCTTTTACTATAGAGATCATGGACATAAAATTCGATGCAAAGGCTATTATTACTTTTGCTGATATGGCTGGAAATGACACAACTATTGAAGTAAATTACTATGCTATTAAATTAATCCCAGATGTAAATAATTTAAGTTTTGGATTTGTTAATGTGGGTTCTCAGAAAAGCTACGATATACGCATTTGCAATGCTTCTAAAAGAGATTTTGTTCTTGATTATATTTCTTTGGATAGTTCAAAAGCAAATGTATTGGAGCAAGATGACTTTTCAATTGAATTATTAACCAAAGACTCAGCAATTAAGCAAAATGATTGCCTATAGATCAGGATTACCTATAAGCCCGAAGAAGTTGGAAAATCTTATGGATACATTGTTTTAGCTGACAAATGCAATTACAAAGAAACATTAGTTACGTTCGTCGGTCATTCAAATACTACCAATGTTTTTTCAGCTTATGATAAATCTAACCCAATTTCTTGGGATGGAAAAATAAT
>CAYOPF010000061.1:0-16544 GCA_964405755.1 uncultured Chloroherpeton sp. | reverse complement strand
AACGAGCAGTACGGATGCTATGCTGGAATTTTTAAACTTCCATAGAACACCATTCTTAAATGCTTTTTTTATTTCTGCAACAAAAATCGCTGAGGAAGAAGGTATAATAATCGTTTTTATTATTTTAATTTTATTCAAATATTCAGCTTTTCTTTTATCAGCAATAAGCATATCAATGGCAACGATTGTATCAAATATCATTAAAACAATAACTCCTTTGCCAAGACCATTAGAAGTTTATAATAAACTGGGAGATTTTGCAATTAATCTTGTTCCGGGAGTAGAAGTCCATAGATTTATGAGTTTTCCCTCGGGCCATACCGCTGCTGCCTTTGCTATGTTGTTTTTTTTACTTAGAATATCCTCTAATATCTATCAACGACTGATAATATTGTTCCTTTCGGTATCTGTTGCTATCTCCCGAGTATATTTATTCCAACATTTTACGAGAGATGTCCTGGCTGCAAGTTTAATTGGAGTAATACTGGCTTTATTGATATATTACTTGTTTATTCATTTTAATTGGTTTTTGGAATTGGACAAAAAAAATGGCTTAATAAACGAAATTAAATTCAATAAAAAACAACCTAAATAATATTTTTTAATCCAAGACTTAATCATAACTCTTCAAGAGAAAACAATTTATTAGTTAGTGCATAGATTGCTAAAGCCGAACGACTCTTTATTCCAGTTTTTCGTGAAATATTTTTAGCATGGCTCACAACTGTGTGGATGCTGATGCTGAATTTTTCAGAAATATCTTTATTCGACAATCCTTTCACCATTTCCTTCAATACTTCAACTTCCCTATCGGTCAACTGATTTGCTTCCTCATTTTCTTGATTAGGTATGTTTCTCAATATATCATTGAAAGTGAAAACGATTTTTTCGGCAGAATCGAAGATATTGATCACTGAATCGAATTGATTGAGAATATCGTCTTTAAAAATATTGTAAATGATTGCAACCCACCAAAATTCGGAGTAGTTTTTTTTAATATTTTGGAAATTCTTTAGACTACCCAAGCAACAATTTGGATTTATTAAGATAACATTTGTTTCAGTATTTCTGGTAATTAACTCCATTTCCTCAATACTTTCGAGTCGATATACATTTATGTGGTTTGCATATTTCAAAAGGATGTAGGAAATACCCTCGAAAACAATATCCGAAGGTTCAATAATATAGATATTGAACTTGTATTTAATCGAATTGACTGGCATTTTCTAATCGATGGACAAGTGGAATAAGGATTTTATCTTCTATGATTGAATGGACATACAAATCCTGCTCCAATTCTAGTATAGATGTAAGCAATTTCGATTTCAGATAGTCAGCACCATTTAATCTAATATGTTTTAGAAGCAAATTGCATAATTCTGTTAATTTGTATTCAATATCTGTATGATGTTCTTGGTATTCCTGGACAGAGAAAGAATTAGAAACATTTTTTGAATTATTAAGTAGATTGGAAATATATGGAAAAACAATTTTGTCCTCGTATTCCAGGTGTTCGGCTACTTCGCTAAAATATTCATTAAAAAACTGTGTGATAAGCATTATCTCTTGATTCTGTAATTTTTTCTCTATTTTCAGAATTAAATCTTGGATTTCTGGATATTTTTCTCGTAAATAATATGAATGACTATTTTTAAGAAATTTGACGATAAACTCAATATCGTTAGTCTTAAAGATATTTATTTCAATATTATGGAAACCATTATATAAATTTGCAACTGTAGTGAGAATTTCTGTTTTTACATTATTTTTTGAACAAAATTCAGAAATGGAAAAATTGCCGACTATCGTTTCCAAACCAAAATGTTCCAACATTAACAGTAGATTTGGGTTTTCCAAAATCAAGTCGTATAGTTTAATGTCCGCTCTTGCAAAAGTTCTCCTAAATTGATACATAAATTAACCTTTATTCATCAAACTTTTTCCGATAAAAGTGGCAGTAAGGGGTTTTACCTGTTTTTTGGTAATAATCTTGGTGATAATCTTCGGCGTTCCAAAATTTATCAAATTTTGTAACCTCTGTAATCACCTTGTATCCTTTATTTTTGAGGATTTCTATCAACTCAATTGCAATTTGCTTCTGTTCTTCATCTGTGTAAAAGATTCCCGAGCGATATTGGCTACCAATATCCGGTCCTTGTCCATCAACTTGTGTTGGATCGTGAATTTCAAAGAAGTATTTTGCTAATTTCCGAAAACTAATTATGTCGGGATTATATATTATTTCTACTGCCTCAGCATGGCCAGTCTGGTCGTTGCAGACTTCTTGGTAAGATGGTTTATCTTTATCTCCACCTGTATAGCCAGATGTAGCTTCAATAACACCATCCAACTTTTTGAAAAGGTGTTCCACACCCCAAAAACATCCCGCAGCAAAATATGCTTTTTTCATTTTAATATCCTTAGAATTTGGTTTGAAAACAAGTGAAATTGAATTTACACAATGTCGTGTATCTTTTGGAGTGTAACCCTCACCAAGAAAAATATGCCCCAAATGTCCGCCACAATTAGCACATACAATCTCGGTTCTCAGACCATCTCGGTCGGGAATTTGCTTTACTGCACCTGGAATTTCATCATCAAACGAAGGCCATCCGCATCCAGAATGGAATTTATCATCAGATCGATACAAGACTGTTCCACATTGCTTACAGTTGTATGTCCCCGATTCGAAATGATCGGTATATTTTCCAGTAAAAGGCCGTTCTGTACCTTTTCTAAGTATAACGTATTCTTCTTCCGGATTTAATTTATTGTAATTCATCTTTTGATCACCACTACAAGAATAAATTGAAACAAATAAAAATAAAATTAGTAACCGCATAAATAACTCAATTTTATTAACCAATTAATGATTAACATTGGTATCTGGTTTATCAAGTTCTTTGAATAATTGAAGAATTTCTTCTATTGTTTTCGATCCAATATCACCTTGCCCATGTATACGAACTGAACACGAATTATTATCTACTTCTTTTTGCCCAATTATAAGTGAAATTGGAATTTTTGCTTGCTCAGATTCTGCAATTTTTCTTCCTATTTTTTCGCTTCTTATATCAACTTCAACTCTGAAATTATTTTCTTTAAATAATTTTTCTAATTCAATAGCATAATCCAATAGTTTATCTGAGATTGGCAAAATTTTAACTTGTGTGGGAGCTAACCAAAATGGGAAATTACCAGCAAAATGCTCGATCAAAATCGACATAAATCGTTCCATCGAACCGAATGGAGCACGGTGGATAATCACTGGACGGTGTTTTTGATTATCAGATCCAGTGTATTCCAAGCCAAATCGTTCGGGCATAACATAATCCACTTGTACTGTTCCAAGTTGCCATTTACGACCAATTGCATCTCGTACGATGAAGTCGATTTTTGGTCCATAAAAAGATGCTTCACCTTTTCCAATCACGTATTCCAAGCCCATTTCGTCGGCAACTTCTTTTACTTCTGTTTCGGCTTTATCCCAAATTGCGGTATCACCTGCATATTTACTACTGTTTTCATCTCGGAATGATAATCGGGTGGTTACACTCATTCCAAAAGTTGTAAATACCAATTGAGTTAATTCTACAGCATTTTTTATCTCATCTTTTAATTGATCTTGGGTACAATAAATATGAGCATCGTCTTGAGTAAAACCACGAACACGGGTTAAACCATTAAGTTCGCCCGATTGTTCATATCGATAAACAGTACCAAATTCGGCTAAACGCAAAGGTAAATCTCGGTAAGAACGAGGTTTGGAAGCATATATCTGGTGGTGATGTGGACAATTCATTGGTTTAAGTAAATACTCTTCGTCATCCACTTTAATTGGAGCAAACTGAGAATCGGCATAATATGGATAGTGTCCACTTGTACGATACAAATTCAAGTTCCCAATATGTGGGGTTATTACTTCGACATATCCCCGCTTAATCAATTCCTCTTTTATAAATGTTTCTAACTTTCTGCGAATAAATGCACCTTTGGGTAGCCATATTGGCAATCCAGCACCAACGTTTGGTGTTATCATAAAAAGTTCTAATTCCTTACCCAATTTTCGGTGATCTCTTTTTTCAGCTTCTTCTCTCATTTTTAGGTATTCATCGAGCATTGCTTTTTTGGGGAAAGTAATCCCATAAATCCGAGTAAGCATGTTTCTTTCAGAATCTCCTTTCCAATATGCACCAGCAATGTTTAATAACTTAATTGCTTTAATAATGTTGGTATTAGGCACATGTGTTCCGCGGCATAAGTCGGTAAAGGTACCCTGCTTATAAAGTGTAATTTCATCATTTTGCAAGCCTTCTAAAAGTTCAATTTTATATGGATCGCCATCTTGTTTAAAATATTCAACTGCATCTTTCCAATCTATTTCAATTCGTTCGAAAACTTGCTCTTGTTGGGCAAGTTCATACATTTTTTGTTCTATCTTAGGCAAATCTTCATTTGTTAACTTTATACCTTCGGGCAAGTCCATATCATAGTAAAAACCATTTTCGATAGCCGGGCCAACTCCAAATTTAGTTCCTGGATATAATTGCTCTACTGCTTCGGCCATTAAGTGGGCTGATGAATGCCATAAAATATCCTTACCTTCTTCGTCTTCAAAAGTTACTATCCTTACGGTGGAGTCATTTTGTATTGGACGGGATAAATCATACTGAACATCGTTAACAAATATTCCTAAGGCTTCTTTAGCAAGTCGTTGCGAAATTGATTGTGCTATTTCTAAACCAGTGATTCCTTCGTGATATTCTTTTTGATTGCCATCTGTAAATTTAATAATCATTTGTTTCTCAAATTTTAATTAGTGAACTTTATTAAACAATAAAAACGAAATTTATCCTTAAAAATTGAATTGGAAATAATTAAACAACAATTACGTTAATATCTAAAAATTGCATTACAAAATGAAATATTTATTATCTATCATCTCGCTACTTGTAGTTGTACCTACATTCTTAATTTCTCAAGATTCTCAGAAAGTAATCCCCAACCCTCGCGAAAGAATAAAAGAAAGAATGAATTTCCAGACAAAAACACCGTTCAACATTGATGATGCCTTGAAGAATAAGGAAAATCAGAAAAGCATTTCGCTGCAGAATCAGAATTTAGAAAGCCTTGATAAGCGATTATTTGAATTTACTAATCTTGAAAATTTGGACCTAAGCAACAATTCTCTCAAAAGCTTGCCTGAAGAATTCAAAAATTTAAAAAACTTGAAAATACTAAGAATTAGAAATAACAAACTATCCGAGATACCAAAAGTAATTTTTGATTTACCAAACTTGCAACAAATAGATTTATCGAACAATCAGATTAGAATTCTGACAATCGATTTTAAGAATAACGTTGCAAAAATAAATCTCGCAAATAATAAAATTGAAAAAATAAATATTCCAAATGCTAATAATTCAATAGTTGATTTGGATTTATCAGGTTCGAACTTTTCTAATTTAAACGAAAATTTTTCTAATTTTAAACAATTGAAAAATTTCAACTTATCTAAATCAGAAATAAAAATGATAGGTGCTAATGCAGTTTTTCCAAAAACACTTCTAAAATTGAATTTAAGCAATAACCAATTGAATTCAATACCCGAAAGTATTCTTAGCATAAGTACCCTACAGAACCTTGATGTGTCCAATAATCAAATTGAAAAAATAAACATTAGCAAAACAACTGGAATTGCTACATTAAATCTAACGAGAAATAAAATCAGCAATATTTCCTTTGATATACAAATGAACCAGTTAGTTGATTTGTTGGTAGCGCAGCAAAATGTAGATATCGTTAACTTTAATTTCGCGAATTTGCAAAGCTTAAAATCGCTTAATTTAAATCAAAATAAAATTGGTAAATTGGAAAATATCGAAAAATTAACAAATCTTGAATCTCTCGATATGAGTAGAACTTCACTAACTGATTTTCCACCATTAATAAAAAATCCATCGAAAATCACAAAACTCAGTCTTTCATATAATGAAATTAAAAAATTCCCTAATAATTTGAATGAATACACTAATCTGGAACAACTACAGTTAACCAAAAATCAAATTGCAACGATTCCATCATCTATTGGTCAGTTAACAAAATTAAAATATGTTACCTTGGACAATAACTTGATCGAAGATATACCTTCAGAATTATCAAATTGTAAAAATCTTAAAATGCTTTCATTAAGAATGAATAAAATTAGTGATGCAAACAAAGACAAAATAATGAAACAATTCCCAAGCATAAAAGTTACATTTTAAAGTAACTTTATAAAGTCGATAACACAATTAATAAAAAAGTGCCACATTTCAAGATATGGCACTTTTTTAATTTTTGATTCTCGATTTAAGCTATAAATTCTATAAGAATGGGAATTTTACGACCTTTGCAGGAAATCGTTTTCCTCGAGCTTCAATTTCAATTTCTGTTTCTGGTTTGGAATAATCAATTGAAACATAACCCATTCCTATTGGTTTGCTTAAAACAGGCGAAATATTTCCGCTTGTTACTTGGCCGATTTTTTCGCCTTGCTTAGAATAAATTTCGTAATGATGTCTTGGGATAAATTTTTCAGCATCTGAAATAAAACCAACAAGCTTACGGGTTATTCCTTGTTCCTTCACTTTTGCAATAGCATCAGATCCTATAAACTGACCTTTTGTAAGTTTCGTAATCCAGCCTAATCCAGCTTCCAGAGGATTTGTATTTTGGTCGATATCGTTACCGTAAAGACAATAACCTTTCTCGAGACGTAGTGTATCGCGAGCTCCCAATCCTACTGGTTCGATACCAAATTCCTTTCCAGCTTCAAAGATTTTTTCCCACATCTGTATTGCAACAGTTTCGTCACTTTTAAAGTAAATTTCAAAACCCAATTCTCCTGTGTAACCAGTGCGAGATATTATTGCTTCGATTCCAGCCATCTTTCCTAAAGCAAAATGATAGTATTCGATTTCGGATAAGTTAGTCTCTGTTATTTTTTGTAAGGTATTCAAAGAATTAGGGCCTTGTACTGCTAATAAATTATAATCATCACTTGCATCTATTAATTCGATATCAAACGATCTAATATTCTTATTGACCCATTCCCAATCCTTATCAATATTTGCTCCATTAACAACTAACATAAAATAATCACCCAAATTATAAACCAACATATCATCAACCAATCCGCCTTCTGGATATGCCAAAGCAGAATATTGAGCTTGACCGATTTCTAATTTACTTGCATCATTTATAGAAATGTGTTGGACAAATGCTAATGCATCTTTGCCACGAATTTCGAATTCACCCATGTGCGATACATCAAATACTCCTACTTTGTTGCGAACAACTAAATGCTCTGCTAATATCCCCTGTGGATATTGAATAGGCATTTCGAATCCTGCAAATTCAACCATTTTGGCATTAAACTTTTTGTGTAAAGAATTAAATCTTGTAAATTTCATTTTTTAAACTCCGTAAAAAAAACAAAATTATGAAGAAATGAGATAGATTGAATCAATTTTTTTAGAAATAAGTTGAAATAAAAAATTAGTAAATTTCTAAACTTTCATTAAAGTCCTTTATCATTCTTTTTATCGAGTGCCTTACACCAGGCGACAACGTAACAAGAAAGGGACTTTGGGTAAAAAATTCAATCTCGCTTGCAAGTTCTGGGTATTTTTTAGCAATTTTTAATATGTTTCGAAAAGCTGTGTATCGTATTGATGGTTTTTTATTAATATTTTCCCAAAGTTGAAAGCAAATATTGAGCAACTTTCCTTCTTGTTCTTTATTAAGCTCCATTTTTTCAAGTATTTTAATCAGCTCCCTTTGATGTCCATCACCTTTACCATCTAGATTATCTAAAATCACATCGATATGATTAATAATTCTTGTGTCGTTAGTTTCCAAACAACTCCATAACAACCATGCAGAACGCCAAGCAAAGGGTTGATTGTTGGATATTGCTAATGAAAATGCTTCACCAAATGCTTCAGAGTGATGATGTAAATAGCTTATCATTTCGTCTTTGTATCTCGATATCAATATGGATTCATATTCCGTCAAAATACAATTACTTTTGTAAAACAACAGTAAATTCTGAGCCAATTCCTTCTTGTGTTTCAAATTTGATTTCTGCATTTATCCTTGCAGCATTGGTTTTAGCGATTGTTAAGCCAGTGCCGGTACCATGCAATAATCCTATATGCTTCTTGGATCGATAGAACATTTCAAATATATTCTCTTTATCCTCTTCTGCTATTCCAAATCCATTATCGTGAACTGATATATAAAGGTTTTCATCGTCCTCGACAACCCTAATAGTAATTTTTGTTCCTACATCCGAAAACTTTAAAGCATTGTCGATTAATTGTAGCAATATTTGTCTAAGCAAAGTATAATCAGTCGAGTATATGATAACATTTGATTGGTAAATACTTTGAATAATATGCTTGCCTTTATCAATGGATTCAATTTCCTGTATTAGGTTATCCAGAAAGGTTATAACGTTCATTGAAGTATATTGATTCGAAATCTCTGATGCAGTGGATGAACTGAGTTTTTGAGCAGATTCAACTAACTTAAAAAGAACTTGGGTGGATTCTTGTATTTGCGATAGAAAATAATTTATCTCGTTATATTTTCCGTATTTCAAGTAACTGTCTATCAAAAAAGTAGCACTCGAAATTACGGTTAAGGGAGTATTAACCTCATGAGCAATGTTATCTAAAATACCACTTTTAAGAGTCGATAATTCTTTTTCTTTTTTAAGATTCAAGGCTAATTGTCCTTTTGCTATTTGTAATTCTTGCTCTGTAATTGTTCGTTTCTCAATTTCATGTTCAAGTTTATGTAATGCAGCTTGTAAATTATTAGCACGTTCTTTAATTTTATTTTCCAATTCTGCATTATCTGCCTTCAATTTTGATTTGGATGTATATTGTTCATCAATATCAAGAAGGTAAAGAAGAATTGCCTGATTACTACTTTCTATCCAATTAATCTTTCGGTAATGTATCTGAAACCATCTATTGTACTTGTCAATCCTAACATCAAAACTGCCAGTTTGAGAGTTTAGTGTCGATTCCGTTTTGATTTTACGTCTGATATCTTTAATGTTCAAATCATCATTTCTGAAAAAATCGAAATAGCTTTTTTTGTCGAATTCTCCATTAATGGCAACAAAAAAATGATTGGCAAATATCATATCATAAGAAAAATAATCAACCACACAAATCATCATTTGTATTGAGTTTAGAACAGTGTAAAAAGAATTATAGGTCCTCAAAAATTTACTTCTTGTTTCTTCCTGGGCAGAAACATCTTGTACAGTTGCTAAAACTCCTTCTATGTTTCCGTCGGAAGATATTAATGGAGTATATATTTTCTTAAAATAATAATTTTTGCTATTTATTATGAATGAATCTGTAAATTCAACAAGTTCGCCTTCACTTGCTTTTTTTAGAGAGGAAAGAGAAAATTCCAACTTTTCTTTTGGTATTAGTGAACTAATGCTTATTCCTACTTCTGGTGGTTTTTGATAAAACGTTGCTGCGAATTCAAAATATGAATGATTGAAATCTGTTATTTTAAAATTTAAGTCCAGCGTAACAAATCCAACTTGAGCACACTCGAAAACCATCCTAAGATAGTTTTCATTATTATATATATCCAACCTTTTATTCAAATTCTCAAATCGAGACTCTAATTCAGTTAGTTTTTCCTTTAATTGTGCTTTATTCAAATTTTCTATTGAATTCATTGTGGAAAGTTTATAATAAATTTCTAAATTAACAATTTTTTATGGTTTATTAATTAATTTTGTTAAATTTAAAAAATTAAAAAATGAGATTATTTATTGGAACTTTTGTTCAATCGACTGAAATTATTACAAAATTTAATCAATTTCGAAATCTAACACATAATTTTTTTTCCGGTAAATGGGTGGAAGAAGAAAACCTCCATTTTACTTTTCATTTTCTTGGGGATATTCCCGATGAAAAAGTACCTGAGTTGCAAGAGCAATTAAATCAATATTTAATCGAATACCAAGAGAAGTTGATAATAAAATCTATTGAAGGATTTCCAAACATTAATAATCCCCGACAAATTGTTGGAAAGATTTTTTCGCCAAGCAAGGAAATTTACAAACTTCATTCTACATTTGGTAGAATTTTAAAAAATAACAACATTGAATTTGACAAGCGAAATTATCGTCCCCACCTTACATTAATTCGAATCAAATCCCTGTCCGAGAATTTTTCTGATAACTTAGAATCATTCCGTTATTATGATTTTGGAGAAATCCAAAATTATACAGTTAAGTTAATCCAAAGTACTCTCACTCCAAAAGGACCTATCTATAAATCGTTGTAAATTCGTAATTTTGTTTTTTTAGTTTAAACTAAATTTTGCGAATGACAAAAAAAAATGTCTATATCGAAACCTATGGTTGTCAGATGAACGAATATGACAGCCAGATTTTAGCTGGTATATTACAGAAAACTGAAAAATATGATATAATCAATCAACCAGATGGAGCTGATTTTATTCTTATTAATACCTGTAGTGTGCGTGAGAATGCCGAAACAACCATTTATAACCGATTAGATCATCTCAAACAATATAAAAAAAAGAAAAATAACCTAGTAGTAGGAATTATTGGGTGTATGGCCGAAAGGATGAGAAAAGATATTTTTGCTAAGTCTGAATTAGTAAAAATAGTTATAGGACCTGATGAATATCGATTAGCCCCTGAAATTTTGCAAAATTCTATGGCGGGAAATTCCGGGATTGCTGTCCGCCTTAGCAGAGTGGAAACATACGAAGATATTGAACCTTTGAGAAAAGAAGGTATATCTGCATGGTTAGCTATAATGCGTGGTTGCAATCACTTTTGTTCATATTGTATTGTTCCATATACTCGAGGAAGAGAGCGTTCCAGGTCTTTAAAATCAATTCTTGAAGAAATTGAACAATTACAATACGATGGCTTTAAGGAAGTAACTTTGCTCGGGCAAAATGTTAATAGTTATTACGACGACCAAAATAAATCAAATTTTCCCAAACTTCTCCGAAAAGTAGCCGAAGCTGGTTCAAATATGAGAATTAGGTTTGTAACTTCTCACCCACTCGACATGAGTGATGAATTAATTGAAACAATGAGCGAATTCGACAATATTTGCAACAATATTCATTTACCATTCCAGTCAGGTTCTAACAGAATTTTAAACCTAATGAACCGCGGATATACAAGGGAACATTATCTTGATAGAATAACTAAAATAAAATCTGTTTTGAATGAATACTCACTATCGACTGACATTATTGCTGGTTTTCCAGCAGAAACAGATGATGATCACAACCAAACTCTTGAATTGATGCGACAGGTCCGCTTTGATGGTGCTTTTATGTTTAAATATTCTCCCAGAGAAGGTACAAAAGCATATAAGATGGACGACGATGTTTCCGAGGAAGTTAAAGTCCATCGCTTGAACGAAATAATTGAACTACAGAGCATGATATCGAGAGAAAACAACAAATTGGAGATAGGCAAAACTTACGAAGTACTAGTTGAGAAACCTTCCAAGAAAAAACCACATGAGTGGATGGGACGAACAAAACTAAATAAGGTTGTAATTTTTGATAATTCCGACGAAAAATAC
Source organism: uncultured Chloroherpeton sp. (assembly GCA_964405755.1). Classification (GTDB taxonomy): domain Bacteria; phylum Bacteroidota; class Ignavibacteria; order Kapaibacteriales; family UBA2268; genus GWF2-33-9. The sequence goes on along the minus strand of CAYOPF010000061.1, from coordinate 4,887 downwards.
AAGGTTGGTGACCTTGCTCTTGTGTCAATAAAACGTTCAAATTCTGCTACGTTGATTGGGGAGGTCGTGGTATAGTAACACGTACAGATGTACCCACGTTAGGTTCGCTTGTAATAATGATATCACCCTTGAGCAATTCTACTGATTTTTTTACTATAAATAATCCAAGTCCATATCCTTCCACATCCCTGTTATTGGAAGCCTTAAAAAAGCTATTAAAAGCCATTTCAATTTCGTTTTTTGGAATTCCAATACCAGTATCTTTAATTTCGAAAAACAATGTTGTGTCGTTATCAACAGTAACATTTACATCAATAGTTGTATTTGGATTAGAAAATTTTGTGGCGTTGTCAATCAAGTTATTGCAAATCAATGTCATTAAGGTCATTTCGATTGATACAAATCTATGAAGAGCATCGAAATTAAAATTATAAAACATTGTTTCGAACAAGAAAACCATCCAAAATCATCTCGAAAAAAACTCTTAAATCAATGAATTCATATTCTGGTTTGAATAAATCCTGCTCCATCCTGCTAATAGTCATTACAGCTTCCATTAGCTTGGTCATACCATATATTGTATCTTTAATGTCGTTTAACCTGGCAACTTTTTCTTCGCGATTCATTCTTTCATCATAGTTCATCAACAAGTCTGTTGCTAATAATATTTTAGTTAAAGGTGTTCTGAATTCATGGGAAACTAATGTTAAAAAATTAGATTTTATTAAGTTTTCTCCAATCTCTTGGGTCCTTTTTGATGTAACCATATTTTGGACATCCACATTGCCCGAAACAACCGGATGTAAAAAAAGCAAGTCATAATCTAAATCTGGTAATTGATTAAGTATGCATACAGTTGGGTTTGAATTGTACTCAAAATCTATTAAATCAGCGTAATACTCAAAGAAATCAAGGTTTTCTGACGAAAATATTTCATAATTGTTACGGAAAAAATCATTTTTAAAGCAAAGTGAATTTATTTCTTCTATGTACTTTTCTTCATTCCTTACTTGCAAATAGTCTTTCATTGCTGAATTCGCGTATATTATCTGCTTGATTTTTTTATTAATAAAAGCTGTAGGTACTTTAATTAATGAAAAAATATCCTCAAAATCGAAATTTTTCGAAAAAAATGAAATTGATTTTCTGTCCTCGATTGAATTCGCCACTATTAATACACCAATACTGTAATGATTTTCATTTATATCTTGAATTATTTTAAACGAATGAAGTAACGTTAATAAGTCACCGTTTTTGGTTTTAATTTTAACCTTTTGTAATTTGTCAGATCTATCTTTAAGTTTCAATAATAAGTTATCATTGTATGAAACTGCATCGAGATTTTGCATAAACAAGTTAGTGCCAAGTAATTCATCTTTTTTATAACCCAAAATACTTGCTAATTTTTCATTAACAAAAATGAAATTAAAAGAACTAAAGTCCCTTATGTATACCCCGAAAGTAAGAGCATCGCAAAACGTCTGAAGTATCTCAAAGCTGTTTTCATTAATGGAATTATTAGCTAATTCACTTAATAATTTGTCGAAATGCATGCTAATTTTAAAATTAATCTTTGATATGTTCGTAAATTACAAAAATATATTCATTCTATCATTAACAAAAAGGAAAATTTATGGATATTTCAAAAATTCAAACTGCACTAAAAGAAATGAAATTAGATGGATGGTTATTCTACGACTTTCATAACCGTGACGCAATTGCTGCAAGAATTTTGGGACGATACAGAAACAAATTCGCAACACGTCGTTGGTTCTATTATATCCCTACCGAGGGAGAACCCAAGAAATTGGTTCACCGCATAGAAACTGCTCAACTAGACATGTTACCTGGAGAAAAATTTATTTACCTTCCATGGGGCCAACAACATGCCCATTTAAGAACTATTTTGGGACATGCTAAAAGAGTTGCGATGCAATATTCACCAAATAACGCAATTCCTTATGTTTCAATAGTTGACGGTGGAACAGTTGATTTAATTCGTAGTTTCGGAATCGAAGTTGTTTCTTCTGCCGATTTGGTAAGTAAGTTCGAATCTTACCTGAACGAAGAAGATCGAGAATCACATTTTGAAGCTGGAGTTATTATGCAAAATGTAAAAGACGAAGCTTTTCGAGAAATTGCACGTAGAATAAAATCTGGAAATAATCCAACAGAATTCGAAATAATGACCTATATGCAAGAAATGATGAGAGCCAACAATATGACCTTTACCGATGGTCCTATTGTTGCAGTTAATGAACATGCTGCCGATCCACATTTTGAACCTACACCCGCAAACACACACACCATGAAAGAAGGAGATTTAGTCCTCATAGATTTATGGGCAAAACTCAATCGTCCTCGCAGTACATATTATGATATAACTTGGATGGGATATATCGGATCCGAAGTACCTGAGAGGATTAATTCTATTTTCAAAATTGCTACAGCTGCACGAGATGCTGCTTATAATTTCGTTAAAGAAAAAATCGATAATGGTAAAGCTGTTCGTGGATGTGATGTTGATGATGTTTGCCGAAAAGTGATTGTGGATGCTGGATATGGCGATTATTTTACCCACAGAACTGGTCATAATATTGGAGAGGAAGTACACGGAAATGGTACGCATATAGACAACTTGGAAACCAAGGATGAACGCTATTTAGTATTAGGTTCATGCTTTTCGATAGAACCCGGCATTTACATGCCTGATGAAAAAATTGGATTTAGAACTGAAATTGACGTTTTCATAGATGATAGCGGTAAAGTACATGTGGCTGGAGATATACAACAAGAAATTATTAAAATCCTCGATCTATAATTTAGCAAACAATAAATATAAAAATTCTTAATTTATTTATATTTTTAAAACACCATAGGAGTTAAAAATGAAAAATATAATACTAACTTTGACTTTTGTGTTTATCTTGGTTACGAACACATATTCCCAACAAGCCTTTAAGACATTTTTACCTAAAGAAGGCTTAACTACTGCAACAAACCAAGCCAAAACAGAAGGATTAAAATCTCCACAATTGATGTTGATGGCTACTACTTCGATGAAATTGGAACAGATGCCTCAATTACTTCAACCAACAATAGAAATGAGTTCTGGAAAAGCTTCGATCTGGATGTATCAATACAAAGATAAAGAAATTGATACATTATGGAAAATGGTACTTGTACTCAAGGTGTCATTGATGGGTTTTGACCAATTTATGCCTGTTTCAGTTCCGATGGAAATGGGTGGAGAAGAATTGCCAATGATGACATCAACACTTGAAGGCAAGAATTGGTTACAGACTGACTCTGTTTATGCTTCGATTCGTCGGGACGAATCCTACAAATCATTTGCTAAAAACAATCCTCAGCACTTTGTACTGTTTTCCTTCTTAGGTGTTTCTGATGAAACACCAGGAATGGAACCTAACACCCCATATTGGATGACAATGATTGCAAGGGATACGACAGAATCCTCATTGGATCAACCATTGACTTGCATTACTAATGCGACTAATAACGAAACAATTTGTATGGATGTTACATCTGTTTCCGAAAACAATCTCAGTTTCAAAGTATTTCCCAATCCAACATCCGACCAATTTTACATTGAATTCGACAAGCATTTAGTTAATCCATTATCCATCAGTATAATAAATCTGACTGGAGTAGAAGTGATGAATATTAAACTTAACGAAGTGAATGGAACTATTCCTTTGAATATTAATAATTTACCTTCAGGTGAATATTTAATTTGGATGCATAATCCAGAAATAAATACATTAGGCAAGATTATTAAGCAGTAAATGAATTAGACAACAAAAAGAAACAGGCGGCCCTTTTAGGTCGCCTGTTTTTGTTTATACCAAATTTATAATCGTCTATTAATTTTCAAAAGAATTACTTATAGCGAACTGGCATGTTCAACATTAGCAAAGTATCGTATTCATCCTTTGGACAAACAATATAAGGTTTGATGGGATCATTAAACTTCAATTCTACAATATCTTCTTGCTCTTCTTTCTGATAACTCAAATGTTGCAATGCTTGTAGGAAATAATCGTGACGCACCCCAATCTCGAAGTCAATGGAATTGAATTCGCATGGGAGTGTTTCCTCTGCGTATTCACCTGTTTCATCATTCTGTACTTTTATCGATATTTCATTTTCGTTGAAATAAAGAATTACCAGTTTATTGATAGTATTTGCAAAAATTGATGTTCGTTTGATTAGAGTAGATAATTCGTTAAGGGGCACCAATGCTTTATGCTGATAGTTTGAAGGAATTATTGTTTCGTATGGAGGAAACTTTTCTGTAATAATCCTTGTTGTAAACAAAGTATTGTCATATTCGAAGCGCAGGAATTTTGGAGCTAAATCTTGCTTAATAACAACCATTTTACATTGTGAATTTACTTTCTTAAGGAATTCCATAGAATTTGCTGGTATTATAACGTCAAATTGTTCTGGATAGATTTGATTTTCTTTTGTGATAATATATCTATTTAATCGAAAACCATCTGTAGATACAGTAGTTAGTGTAGTACCACGAAATTGGAACAGAACCCCTGTCATGGCTGGTTTGTAGTCTTCGGTAGAAACCGCGAATAAATTTCTGTCGCTTATTTTTGGGAACTCACCTGGTTCGAATTCTGCCGACAAAACGTCATCGCCGGCTTCAATTTCATTTGTAAGGGGCTGTATTGGACCGAATAAATAATCTATATCAACAAATTCGCTGTATTCAATTCCACTGAATTTATACTTACCTTTTCCAAAATTGATTTGAATTTCACTATTATTTTCATTTGCAGAAAAGCTAACTTCGCCTGATTTGCCAAATGCTCCAACAATTTCTGCAAATTTCTTGGCAGGAACTAATATCTT
>CAYOPF010000060.1:3749-16704 GCA_964405755.1 uncultured Chloroherpeton sp. | reverse complement strand
CGAATCAGCAGTTTGCGATTGAGTAGATTTTTTTGCCATATTTATTCCTTAATTTATTTTCATTTTTTTCTATACAAAATAGTTTGGAGATTCTTTGGTAATAGCAACATGATGAGGATGAGATTCGATTAAACTGGAATGTGAAATTTTTACAAATTTTGCGTTTGCTTTGAATTCATCAACGCTACCACAACCGGTATATCCCATAGCAGCTTTCAAACCACCTATAAGTTGATATATAGTTTCACTTACATTGCCTTTAAATGGAACTCGTCCCTCGATGCCTTCAGGAACATATTTCGATATCTCACTTTCTACATCTTGGAAGTATCTGTCGGCACTACCTTGTTTCATAGCTTCGACCGAACCCATACCTCTGTATATTTTGTATGCTCTTCTTTCGTAAATCATCTTGTCTCCTGGGCTTTCTTCGTGGCCTGCCAATAAGTTGCCAATCATCACTGAATCTGCGCCAGCAGCAATTGCCTTCGAAATATCACCAGTTTGCTTAATGCCTCCATCGGCAATCACTGGGACATTATACTTTCTTGCAACACTTACTACATTGAAAATTGCTGTAAGCTGAGGAACTCCAATTCCTGCAACAATACGAGTAGTACATATAGAACCAGGTCCGATTCCAACTTTTAATCCATCGGCACCATTCTGAATCAATGTTTCTGCAGCCTCGGCAGTTCCAATATTCCCTGCAACAACTGATATATCAGGATAATTTTGTTTTATTTCTTTTAATACATTAATAACACCTGCAGAATGCCCGTGTGCAGTATCGATGAAAATAACATCAACTCCAGCCGCAACCAATGCATGAACCCGTTCAAGGGTCGAAGGTGCAACACCAACAGCAGCACCACATAGTAATCTGCCAGAACTATCCTTAGCTGAATTTGGGAATTGCTTTTTCTTTTGGATATCTTTTACAGTAATAAGTCCCTTCAATGTATAGTTGTCATCAACAACAAGCAATTTTTCAATTCGGTACTTTTGTAAAATCACTTCAGCATCATCCAAAGTTGTGCCCAATGGAGCCGTTACCAATTTGTCCTTGGTCATTACATTCAATAAGCTATCTTTAAAGTCAGGGTTGAATCTTAAATCTCTGTTGGTAACAATTCCAATTAGCTTTCCATTGTTTTCGACAATAGGAATGCCCGAAATCCTGAATTTGTTCATGATTTGTAAAGCGTCACCAACTGTTTTATCTGATGTTAAAGTAATTGGTTTGGTTATCATTCCACTTTCGGATCGTTTAACCAAATCTACTTGTTCGGCTTGTCGTTCGATAGACATATTCTTGTGAATCACTCCCAAACCACCTTCGCGTGCAATGGCCCGAGCCATGTTAGATTCGGTAACTGTGTCCATAGCAGCCGATAAAATTGGGATGTTGATGCGAATTTGACGGGTAAGCTGAGTTTGGATATTAACGTCCTTTGGAAGCACTTCGCTATAATTTGGGATGATTAATACATCATCGTAAGTGAGTGCTTCACCTATAATTTTCTCTTCAAACATTTTATATTTATTTTGCGAAAGTAAGTACTTTCAGTTTTGTTTCGTTAAATTTAATTTTATTTATTATCGATTCTTTGTTCAAAGGATTCTCGGCTAATTCTGCTTTCAAGGATTCCAATTCATTGTTGATTTTTTCAGAATTGATTTCTTCGATTGCAGCAACTTCCTCGACTACAATTGAAATATTGTTGTTAGATACCTCGACAAATCCGGTATTAACAGCAAAGTAATTATTTTTATTCTCCAAATCCACAACTCTAACTATTCCGCAATCAAGTGTAGAAAATATTGGTGCGTGATTATTTAGAATTTGAAAGGGAGATAATTTGCCAGGAACATCAACTATTGTTGCTGAACCTTGGAAAACCTGTTGTAGTGGCGATACCAGTTCCACATTTAAAAGTTTGTCGCTCATTTATCGCCTTAATTATTTACTTTTGTTATATTTGTCGATAACTTCGTCGATTGTTCCTACGTAAACAAAGTAATCTTCGGGAATGTGGTCCACTTCGCCATTCAAAATTGCTTTGAAGCCTGAAATAGTTTCGGAAATCTTAACATATCTTCCTTCGTAACCAGTGAATTGTTCGGCAACGTGGAAAGGTTGCGAGAAGAATCTCTGAATCTTGCGTGCTCGATAAACAGTAACTTTATCCTCATCGCTCAATTCATCCATACCCAAGATGTTGATAATGTCTTGTAAATCTTTGTATTTTTGTAGGGTTTGAACACATGCAGTAGCTGTTTCGTAATGTTCTGTGCCAATAATTAGTGGATCCATAATTCTGGAAGTAGAATCCAATGGATCTACTGCGGGATAAAGACCTAATTCTGCAATTTGGCGAGACAAAACAGTTTTGGCATCCAAGTGAGTAAATGTGTTAGCTGGAGCTGGATCTGTTAAGTCATCAGCAGGCACGTATACAGCTTGAACTGATGTGATTGAACCTTTGCGGGTCGAAGCAATTCGTTCCTGCAATTCACCCAATTCTGTTGCCAATGTTGGCTGATAACCCACTGCAGATGGCATACGGCCCAACAAAGCCGAAACTTCCGAACCTGCCTGAATAAAACGGAAAATGTTATCGATGAACAACAGCACGTCGCGTCCGCCTTCGTCGCGTAAATATTCAGCAGCTGTTAGTGCTGTGAGCGCAACTCTTGAACGGGCTCCGGGTGGTTCATTCATCTGACCGAATACGAGAACTGTTTTGTCGATAACACCACTTTCATTCATTTCTATGTACAAGTCGTTACCTTCGCGGGTACGTTCGCCCACTCCACCAAAGCATGAATAACCATCGTGGAATTTTGCAATATTGTGAATCAATTCCTGAATAACAACTGTTTTACCTACACCAGCACCACCAAAAAGACCAGTTTTCCCACCTTTCGTAAATGGTTGAATTAAATCAATTACTTTGATTCCGGTTTCGAACATCTCTTTTTTAGTACTCAATTCGTCGAACTTTGGAGCAGAACGGTGAATTGGATACTTTGCCTTTGAGATTATTTCCCCTTTACCATCTATTGGAGCGCCAATTACGTTAACCATGCGTCCCAGTAATTCAATTCCAACTGGAATTGTGATTGGGTTGCCAGTATCGATTACTTTCATTCCTCTTACTAAGCCATCAGTAGCATCCATTGCTACAGAGCGAATTCTATCCTCGCCTAAGTGCTGCTGAACTTCGCATACTAATATTTCCTCGACGCCTTCCGAACTTATTCTTGGTATATGTAATGCATTTAGAACTGCTGGTAATTTACCTTCGGAGAACTGAACATCTACGACAGGTCCGATAACTTGAATAATTATTCCTTCGTTCATAGAATTTCCTTGTACAAAAAAATGAATGAGATTTGTTATTTTTACAAAATTACGAAAAATTTAAGAATTGTTAAATATTATAGTAGATAAACTTGAAATTTAAATTACTTTAACATAACGAAAATTTTTTGAAGGAATTTTATCGTAAATCTGGATTCGATTTCTTTTACAAAATTCATTAAGCTCTTCGCATGTGGTGATTATTCCATAAACAACTTCCTCGATATCGTCTTCACAATTAGAGCATTGGCCAAGTTCTAATTTTTCGTGAATTATATAGGCTTTTTTAATTAACTCCCACTGGGTGAGAACTTTACTAATCGAAGGTGCATCATAGGGATCACTTAATTCCTTTTTCCAAACAGATTTCAAGCTTGTTGGGTCGATCATTTTCTTGAAGTTTTCTTTCAATACTATCGAAGGAGTTCTGCTCGAGGCAAGTATAATTCTTTTAACCGTCCAGTTGAATAACAAAAATGCAACGTTAAAAGCTATTGTTGCATCCTGAGTAAGGATGTGATTAATTTTCTTTACTCTTAATTCAAAACTATCATCTGTTGCAAACATATTTTACTCATTTGATTCTATCGCAAAAATATATCAAAATTATATTTCCTGCAAGTACAATTGAGTGAATACCCCTTTTGAATGAGTGAATACCCCATATGAATTATTTTAATTTGTAAAATATTTACAATTATCAATGAATAGTTGGTAATATGACAAAATTATAGACTAAAGAAAACTACGTTTTGTTGTAGTTTTTCTATTAATATTTCTCTTTTCCCGGGAGAGATTGGAATTTCGACAAGGTCAGTTAAGACAACATAAGGAGGATTGGTTTTCAAAACTGTTTTGATGAATCCAATATTTATAATGTGGCTTTTGTGTATCCTTATGAATAGGTCGTCGGGAAGAAATTCCTCGAATGTGGAAAGTGTTTTGGAAATTAAAATTTTTTGTCCATCTGCCAGAAAAAAATAAGTATAATTACTCTCGCCTTCCAATCGAACAATTTTTGCTAATTCAACTAAGGAGATTCCATTTGCAGTAGGAATAGCTATTTTATCGAAAAGTTTCTTTAACTTAAGCTTTTCTTGCTCAGTTTTCTTTGTTTTATCAAATAATTGGACAATATTATTGTATTTTTGGATTGCTTCAGAAAATTTTTCTGGAGAAAGTGGTTTAATTAAAAAATGAATAGTTGGGAAATCGAGAGAATCAAAGATATAATCGGAATGACCAGTGATAAATATTACCCATGGTTTGTAGCTCAATTCTCTTAATAAATCCAGCGATGTTCCATCGGGCAATTCAATATCGAGTAACAGCAAATCCGGTTTGTTTGTTTCAATTATCTCTTTGGCTGTTTTAATTGTTTGGGCAATTCCTACTAATTCAATTCCAACTTCGTAGTATTGAATTATTGATTTAATACTATCAATACTTTGTAAATCATCCTCAACAAGTACAGATTTTATCATAACGGAAATTTACTCAAAAAAAGAAAGTAATTTACGAAAAAAATTGCAATATTTAATATATTATTTTTTAGTTTCTAAAAAAAAGGTGTCCAATATATACTATACATCGGACACCTTGAGCAATAATGAAAATATGATCGAATTATTTAATCACATTGAATTTTTTTGTAACCATTTCGTCGTCGATTGTGATAACCAAAATATAACTACCTGCGTCAATCATTTTGTTGTCGATTGTTAATTTATTTTCACCAATACTAAAATTACCAAATTCCAATACTTTCTTGCCCGACATATCTATTATTGATACATTAGCTGATTTAGCACTTTCGGGAACAAAGAAACTCACTTGCGAGTTTGTTTCGACTGGATTAGGATAAACCTGTGCATTAACGATAATTGGATCGACAACGCCTTCGCCTTTCTTACCTTTGCCAGCTAAGCTAACTGTGGCAATTGGTTTGTTTGGATCGTTGGTTGCAATATCGATTGATGCATTGGTATAGAACTTAATAGTTGCTGGAGTGAATTTAACTTTAATATTAGTTGATTCGTTTGGTTTAATTACTGTAGTTCCTGCATCAACAATTGAGTAGGCAGAAGCGTCGGTACCTTTAATTGTAACACCAGTAATATTTAAATCTTTTTTACCAATATTCTTAACTTCGAGTGATTTTTCTTCGGAAGTACTGGTTACAACTTCGCCGAAGTCGATGCCAGTAACAGTGCTAATTTGTGGAACTTCTGGTTCGGGTGCTTTATACATCCAATTCAGTGCTTTTACGATGACTTGTTGCATACCCGCAGAGTTGGTTACATTCCTAGGATTGATTCCAATGCAAACTATTCTTGAACCAGTTAATTGGTGCTTGGTAGCATAAACTGAGTCGGGCGAACCCTGGAGCGTTATGATTGGAGATGCTATGCTTTGGTTGGTAATTCTTGCTTTTTGAGTATGAAAAGATACTAATTGAATTTGAGATGCGAAACCATCTGTAATAGGATCGCCTGATACTCCTGCAATGTTGAATTTACCTTGTGTTTGTTGTCCCTGGAATGATTGTGCTTGATAAGCAATTCCAAGTTGATTGAGAATAGATGTTCCTACTTGATTGAGAAATACATAAAGAAGCGTTCCATTAAACAAGATGTTTACATTTTTATTCATGAGCATCTGATAAATTGTAACATCACTTGCAGAAATAGTTCCTGCTTCACCTAAGTTTATATTTGCAACTTTAAGATTATTGAATTTTCCGGAAAGCAAACTAAAATCTGCTAATGGAATTGTTACCATATCTTTGTATGCGGCAACATTTCTTATAACATTAGGAACAAATTCATCAAAACTTGGGTCGCTATTTATCGACAGATATTCTCCATCGGAAGCATAAACTTTGAAAGTCTTGCTAAACGCCATTCCGCCTTCTTCTTCGATTATCAATGTGGAAGTTCCAAATCCGTAGGATTCAACTGGCATCTTCATCTTAACTTCATACGTTCCACCAGCTGGAACCGAAACTGTATTTTCATTAGGTTCGAATGTTGCTTTCCAGGTAGTCGAAGATGGCTTTGTGAAGTTGAAATTGTAATTCTTTGCTGAGGTGTTGTTGTTCTTAATTGTAAATTTAACTTCTGGTGTAGTACCTTTTGCGGATGCATCCAAGAGATTACCAACTTGAGTAATTGATGTGTTGGATTTAATCTTAGTTCCTTCTATGGAATTTAATATTTGGCGAGAATTTTGAGAGTAGTTCACAACCATACCAATCAAACGGATTTTATCAATTTTCCACGAAGCATCCTTTTTGATTGTAAAAGCATATTTTGCTTTTGTTCCTGCAGTTATTGGTTGAGGGATGGAATTCTCGGCTCCCCAGGGACCACCTAAGGTTGCGCGAACTACTGCCATGTGTTTGTAATTCTTTACTGGGTTTCCTTTTTGATAGTAAGGGTGTCCGGATTGAGTGTTGTAGTAGTTTTGTTGGTCCCAACCTGTTCCACTACCTGTAACTTCGTCTTCGATAACATACACATTGAAACGAACTTCGTTTGCCACGGCTTGGTCGAAGTCGCCAGAGATGCTGGCAATAATGTCGCCAGTTGATTCATCGTAAGCCCAATCCAACTTAACATCTACTGGTGCTGTTTGTTGCAATAATTGATCCACTACTTGTTTCCAGGCGGTTCTATCTATCATAATTACTGTATTACCGCCGGCATTAACAGGAGTTCTATCCACATTTCCTGTAGGATATCCGGTTAATCCCAAAGCAGATCCGATAATGTCTGTTTCGGGAATTGCCATTTTATCGCCATTATGAAATTTCACACCAAATACCTTACCAGGATATTCTTGCAAAATTTCGTCCATCTTTACTGTTCCATCGGGACAGAACTGGCACCAAGCTCCAGTGAATTGTTCGATCAGCACTTTCTTTTGTGCTGCATTTAAATTGATTGTAAGCGCAAATACGATTGCTACTAACAAAAAGTATTTTAATTTGTTCATAAAAAACTCCTTTTGGTTTTTATTATTTATGAATAGACAAAATTAACATTATAAAAGTTACAAATTAATTAATTTTTATTATTAAGCAATTCCTCTTTTGATAATAATTTGTTTTAATTAAAATTTATTTTGTAATTGTAGTATAATTATTTACTTTACATAAATGCTGTTTTAACTTATTTTTGAAGACAAATAAATATATCGAAAAATCTGAATGATTCCCCACACAAAATATCTCACTCCTTCGGAATTGGCGATTAGTCTTAGTAAAGACAAATGGAAATTTTCAAAACACCTCCAATTTATGGAGAAAATATTGCTGAATACAATATCGGAACCAAACACGAATTTGATTGTCAATTTGCCCCCACGGCACGGCAAGAGCGAATTCATCTCGAAATACTTCCCTTTATGGTTTTTAAACACCAATCCCGATAAGCGAGTGGTTCTGGTTTCGTATCAGAAATCAATTGCTGCAGGATGGAGCCGCCGAATCCGCGATTTAATGGATAACAACAAAAACCTGTTGAATATTGAATTAAGCAAAACTCACCGTAAGTCGAACAGTTTTGATATTCAAAAGCACGAAGGAGGATTGTTTGCCACCGGAATTGGTGGAGCATTAACGGGATTAGGTGCAGATCTGCTAATAATCGACGATCCCGTGAAAAACGACGAGCAAGCCAATTCGCTCACCTATCGCGACAAAACTTGGGACTGGTTCAATTCCACTGCTATAACGCGATTGGAACCCGGCGGAAATGCAATTATCGTAATGACCCGCTGGCACGACGATGATTTGACAGGTAGGATTCTAACGAATTATGGCGAGGATGAACTCAAGTCGTGGTCTTGCGTCGTTCTGCCGGCAATTGCCAAGGAAAATGATGCATTAAACCGCAAATTTGGTGAGCCTCTCTGGGAAGAGCGATTTCCGTTGGCTGAATTGGAAAAATTTCGTAAAAGAATGGGAGAATACTGGTTTGCCTCGCTCTATCAGCAAGAGCCTTTGCCAACTGGCTCCACGATATTCAAACGATGCAATTTCAAATACTTCGACGACCGAAGAACTCATTTGGAATATATTGATTCAGAAAATGTTATACGTGCAGTTGCCAAGAGCGAACTCACGATAATGGCAACATGCGATTTGGCAATTTCCACTCGCGAAACTGCCGATTTTACTGTTATTGTCATTTTTGGAAAATCCAAAGAAAATAGCATATACATATTGGATATTATCCGTCAAAGATTCGAAACAACAAATCATCTGCCCTTGCTTCAATCAGTTTATCAAAAGTATAAACCTGCTTTAATTGGCGTGGAGAATTTCCAATACCAGAAATCATTGTTACAGCAGGCAATCAAATCGGGACTACCCGTTAAATCGCTACGACCCGATAAGGACAAGATATCGCGTGCACTAATGATTGCTTCTCAATTAGAAAATGGAATGATTTATTTTCGGCGGGATGCGGATTATTTACCAGAATTCGAAAAAGAGTTGCTCAACTTTCCAAAATCCCGCCACGACGACCAAGTGGATGCATTTTCCTACATTATGCAAATGATTTACTCCACCAGCGGCATGCTACCATTGTAGCAATCATGGGTTAAATAGTTCACTATAGGGCAGTTACATAATAGAGTCATGTTGAGCGAAACGAAACTTCCTGTATCCTACACATCCGATGAATTCAAGTCATCGGATGTGTTTGCAAAGAAAATTCTTCGCCTTGCGGCTCAGGGTGAAACTTTTATATTAAATTATGTTCATCCCCCTCTCCGAGGGGATGTCCCTATGAGACGGGGGAGGTAGTGCGTAATATTCATAATAACACCTCCCCGTTTATTCCCCTCACAGAGGGGGAAATTCCGGAATGTTTGGTTCAGAATGACGCACTTGTCATGTTGAATTGCGTGGGCACATTGCAATGTGCCCCTACGGTAAATTAATAATAAAATTAAAAATTCAAACTATACAAAATTGCTCGTTTATTGGTCGCCAAGCAACAGATATGCTTTAAGGAAATCGTCCAAATCGCCATCCATAACTCCAAGAACTTCGGTTTTCTTTAATTCGCTTCGGTGGTCGTTCACCATTGTGTAGGGTTGGAACACGTAGGAACGAATCTGGCTACCCCATTCAATTTTCATTTTCTTGCCTTCTATTTCGGCACGTTTGACTTCTTCTTCTTCCCGTCTTAACTGATATAATCGGGATTTTAGCATCTTCATTGCTCTTTCGCGGTTTTGGAACTGCGAACGTTCCTGCTGGCAGGACACCACAACACCTGATGGTATATGACGCAAGCGGACTGCTGTTTCCACTTTGTTCACATTCTGACCACCTTTGCCGCCACTTCGGAATGTGTCCATTTCGATATCGTCGGGGTTTATTTCGATTTCCACATCGTCCTCGATTTCGGGATAAACATATACCGAAGCAAATGAAGTGTGACGCCGTGCGTTCGAATCGAATGGCGAAATGCGTACCAAACGGTGGACACCATTCTCGCCCTTCAACAACCCATAGGCATATTTGCCCTGTATTTCCAAAGTAGCAGATTTTATGCCCGCTCCATCGCCTTCGAGTTCGTCCACCAGATAGGCTTTGTATCCTTGACGCTCGCACCAGCGGGAATACATTCGCAATAGCATTTCGGCCCAATCTTGGGCTTCGGTGCCACCTGCTCCCGAATGTATTGTAAGTATTGCATTGCGTTGGTCGTCGATTCCCGAAAGCAAATTCTTGATTTCCACGCTTTCGATTTTTTTCTGTAACTGCTCCAGTTCATTATCAATCTCGCCCGCAAACGATTCGTCCTCGGCAGATTCTGCCAATTCTACCAACGCAACAATATCTTCGTAGTTCCTATATAATCCTTCGTAGGCATCTATCCAGTCTTTTATTGCAGATATCTCCTGAAGTACTTTTTTTGCTGTGTTTTGGTCGTTCCAGAAATCTGGTTGGTGGGTTAATTGGTCCTTTTCGCGGACGAGTTCGTATTTGGTATCGACGTCAAAGATACCTCCGAATTTGTTGGATTCTTTCGTCGAGCGATTTTAGTTTCTCTTTTTGTGGTTCGAACATTTCTTAAATATTATTAAAATGATAAAGACGAAAATAATCAACATAGATTGAATTGTGGGGTTGAGAGTGTTATTATCTTTGGGATTTCTCTTTCTTTCGAAAATTATTTACTTTACATAAATGGCATTGCATTATAGTTTTGCGTTGCAATTAATTATTTGTTTCACAAAACTTAATAGTATATGTGGATTGAAATTTTCAGAACTGGTCGCCACACAAGTAGCAATGGGAACGAATTGAATTTCTCGGTTGATGATTTGGACAAAATTGCAAATCTCTATAACTCCCGGAATGCAGAAGGGAGTGCCGCACTTGCTCCACTTGTTAAAGGTCATCCAAAAAAACGACGAACCTGCCCATGGTTGGGTGGAGCGACTTGCCCGACGAGGCAACTATCTGTTGGCAAAACTTCGCGATTTAACTCCCGTGATAATCGATGAAGTACGCAACAAGCAATATCAAAGAATTTCGATAGCACTCACTCGCGATATGCATTTAAAGCATGTTGGGTTGCTTGGTGCGGCATCGCCTGCTGTGGAGGGTTTGTCGCCTGTTGCGTTCACTGAATTGGACGATAATATCGAATTGGAGTATCTTCACAACGATGAAAGTGTTACGCATCTAATTCATCAAAATAATGAATTAAAAGAAAGAGTCGAAAACTACGAACGGACTTTAGTTAGCAGGGATTTAATAGAATTCACTTCCGATTTGGTCAAACGCAGAATAATCCCATCCACTCAAAAAAACAATGCCTTGGATATTTTGGAATTGGCTTATAATGTCGATCGCATAACCGAAAACGAATATTCCTTGCTGGATAAATTAAAGTCGTTTTTTCACAAAATGCAGTTCAATTCTTTACAAAAGGAATTTGCAACCAACCATACTTCCAATAATTTTGGTGAATTGGGAAACGGCAAGGAATTTCTTGCCGACCGCGACAAACTACATAAAGCAGTCCTGGAATATATGGAACGCAACACCGAAATTAATTACGAGCAAGCATTAACAAATTTAATTAAATAAAATTAGGAGGAAAAATGAATAGTAGATTGGATAGTTTAAGAATTGTAGATCCTATTTTAACAAATTTAGCTGCTGGATATACTCCATCGAACTTTATCGGTCATTATCTGTTCCCGACAGTTAAAGTGAAATCTCAGAAAGGAAGAGTGCCCGTTTTTGGGAAGGATTCGTTTGTGCTTAGGGATAGCAATCGTGCAATACGAAGTAATTCGAACCGCATACCAACAATGGAATTTGAAACAGTGGAATTTGCCTTGCAAGAACGCGATTTGGAAGTTGCAATGGATTATCTGGAGGAAATGGAAACCTATGATTTGTTGCAATACGAACAGAAATTAGTAACTGATTTGTTGAATATACTGCAATTGGAAAAAGAAAAGACAATAGCAGATTATGTGCAGGAACCTGATAATTACGATACCGAAATGAAACTGGTATTGGATAGCGAAGATAACTTTACTGGTTCGGGCAGTCCAAAAGCAGTAATTCAAGATGCGATAGAGCAAGTGCGAAAACAAACCTCGCGAATGCCAAATGTAATGATAATTGGTAACGAAACCTATTCCTCTCTCATCAATCATACAGAATTCAACTACCCGTTATCGAATGTAGGGAAAATGAGTGCAGATTTACAGTTTTTGAAGGAAACTTTTGGAATAAGGAATGTGATAATTGGGCAAAGCGTGTTCAGCAACGACGGTCGGATTTTCAATGACATTTGGGAAGATAATATCATTGTGGCTTATGTGGACCAATCTCAAAGCAAGTCGCAATACAATCCGAGTTATGGATATATATTCCAACGAGATGGGATGCCCGAAATAGATTCTTATTACGAAAATGGTGGC
Source organism: uncultured Chloroherpeton sp. (assembly GCA_964405755.1). GTDB lineage: Bacteria > Bacteroidota > Ignavibacteria > Kapaibacteriales > UBA2268 > GWF2-33-9. The sequence continues at coordinate 4,370 of CAYOPF010000060.1, read as the reverse complement.
AAAGTGAAAATAATCCGCGCTACCGACAATTGGGCGATGAAGGTTGTTGCACCCGAAGCTGCATTTTTAATCAAGAACACAAATTAATGGAGGAGAAAATGATATCTAAATTATCTTATCAACCTATATTGAGGTTAACCGTTACTGCTACCGAGAGTTTGCCTGCTCAAAAATTCATCAGTATTGCCGGGGGATTGTGCACTGGGACACAAAAAGCACTCGGCGTGAGCGATTATCCAGTTTTGAATGGCGAGCAAACCTCGGTTATTGCAATCGGAACAGCAATAGTGCGGGCAAGTGGGACAATTGCCAAAGGTGCAGTTGTTTCGGCAGATTCATCGGGCAATGCCAAAGCAATCGAAAGCGGCGAAACCCCTTTGGGAATTGCAATTAGTCCCAAGGTTGGCGATTTTGTAGAAGTGCTAATAACTCATTAATCTAATAGTTTATAGATTTATATGAATACTTTTAGGGGCACATTGGGATGTGCCCCAGCGATAATTGCACTCTGATTAACAAATTTCAGGTCAAATTCAAAAAAATAAAAAAATAAAAAATAAGGTGAAATATGTTCGAAAATATTAAAAATTCTATCCTTCGAAATGGCTTATGGATGGCCAT
>CAYOPF010000060.1:0-3735 GCA_964405755.1 uncultured Chloroherpeton sp. | reverse complement strand
GTAATCCTGGCACCACATCTAAGTGAACTGCGGATGTTGATGTTGATTGTATTCATCGAATTAATTGCTTTGGCTTTATCGGGAATAGCAAGTTTTGTGTACACCAAAGTAGACTTTATCGAAAGTCGCTCCTACAATGCTCTTGGGGCAATATTTCTGGGGGTGCATTTCCTCGTGGGACTTGGTGTAGTAGGGTTATACTATGCAGTGTAATAACAAAATTATTTCGCTATCAGATACTAAAATTATCAAGAATTTGGATTTCCTTCTAATATATTTACTTTTTTTTGTAAGAAAAGTGCTTTTTGATTGTTTATATATAAACTGAAGATACCAAAATGAAAAAAGTTATTTTATTTACATTTCTTATAATTGTTTTCAATGTGAAATTATTTTGCACATCACCCCTTCCCGGATGCGAATGTAGGGATATTTTAGTACAAATGAATACGTTAACATTTCAAGTGTTCGAAGGTTGCAGTGCTTTCGTTGAGTTTAAAAGTGGTGATTGTATGGGTTATTGCTCCGTGTCAATCGAAAAAGTAACTTTATCAGACCCGAAATATAAGGATTCTATTAGATTATGGAAGTTAATGGATTTGGCTACTAAAGTTATCCTCCAAGATGTTGCAAAAAAAACAATTTGTTCAATTAGTGGGGAAAAACTATTATCTTTCGATGTTTATATGGGTAATTGTATTGCGTGGGATGACAGCAAAAACACTACTGTTGAGTGTTACACCACTACTTGTTGCAAATCTCGTTATGCGTTGGAATTCCAAGGCGAAGGCAAGCCTTGGAAAATAACCCTAATCATTCAAGATGGATTTACTCGATGCGAAAAAGACAATTGTTTTTCAATTTGCCAGTGAGGAATTTATGAGATCGGTTTTAATATTATTTTCAGCGTTTCTATTTATGACAATTACTCTTAAAGCACAGAATGTGATGACGCATAACCTAGTAAGCGGACAAATCTTTTTTGGTGCTAAAACTACTCCCAATTATCTTAATTACGAAATCGAAAAACATGCTTTCCTTCGATTTGGAAATCAAGTAGATAGTAGAAATTTTGCAAGATTAATTAGAAAATCAATGTTTAAAGAAAATAATTTTAATGAGTTTATACATACAATCGAAACTACACATAACTTTGGTAACTCTTGGAATCAAGTAAGTGAATTTAAATCTTTGCAAGAGAATACTACAGTCACATTAAAACATTCTTGTTTGGAATATATTAACGAAAATAAAATAGTTCTTTCAGCATTCGATACAACAGGTTTTGTTAGAGTTTACAAAAAAATCGATGAAGAATGGACATGTAATGAGATTCTAAGATTCAATAATCCTGATATTTACTTGACTGAAGTAATAATGAAAGACGAGAATGTTGGCTTTGGTGTTTTGTATTCTTATCTGTCTAAAAATGTTTATAGTGCAATCATCAAAACAACAGATTGTTGGAAGACCTACCAAATTTTATATAAAAATCCATATACATTGGAAGAACCATCTATAGAAATGTCGAATTTAAGAATTTTCGTTAAGCCTAATATGGATGTATTCGTGATTTTTAAAAGAAAAATACAGAATAAATTGATTTATATCGAAAATAACTTCATTACAAAACAAATTATTGATTTTATAGATAACGAATTAATAACTAACTTCGAAATACTATCTGATAGAGTATTCTTCGTACTTTCAAAAAAATATGATGGTTACAAGTTCCAGAGTAATAATAAAATTCATATGACAACTGATGGAGGTAAAACGTGGGCTGTGATCTACGAAATCCCTACAGAACATCGAGAAGTTAGTGAAATTCAGCAAATTCGCTTACTTAATCAAAGTGATTTTACGTTAATGGGCAAATTTCATGATTCCACAAGTCAAAGAAAATATCATTTGAAACGCTCCACAAATGGTGGTAAAGACTGGTACTACATCTATGAATTTAAGGATGCATTAAACAAGGTTGCTTCTTATTCTGAATTGATGAAATTAAAGTTAGCAAAAATTGATATAGTTGAATATAATATAAACAATGAACTGATTTTTGGTCTTGATGCTTTCTCGACAAATTTTACAAATTCACAAAAAATAAAAATCAATGAACCTTACTCCTTCAGGTGCAGTGATTATTCTTTAAAAAAGTTGACATACGATTTTGGTAGGTATTACTTCACTTCCAAATTTAATCAAATATTATCTTCACCTGTTTTGAAAATCACCCCAGACCCAGATAACGATACAAGTATAATCGTTACCTGGAATAAAATCAATAATGCAAAAAACTATAACATAAAGAAATACAAAATCGATCCTTATGATTCTACTCAAATTATATATCAAACTGATATTAAAGTCAATTACAAACAAAGTGATACTATTGGAACATTTGCAAATGTATTGTGGAACCATGAGTACTTAATCACCGCACAAACAGTAGATAATTTCGGTACTTATAGTGATATTAGTTATTACGTTTACAAACGCAATAACGATACCATACTTGAAACGCCAAAAATATTCGAACCAAAACCAACTGTTAATCTTATACCCATTCCAGCTGGTGATATTACATTCAAATGGTCAAAAGTTCCAAATGCCCAAAGTTACAATATTAAATTGATCGAACTCCGCGATGCTTTTATTGATGAACCTGGTCAATTACTCAAATTTTATAAAACGTACAAGTTTATGATAAAGAACCTTCAGGATACTTCCTTTTTATATCGAAATATTCAAAAGAATTGCAAATATATATTTAAAGTTATCGTCCAAAATGCTTCGGGAGTTAGTAACGAAGGATATTTAGAATTTCTTACTAACGATTTTGTGAGTGTTGACGAATACAACAACAACGCCATAAGTGTATCTCCAAATCCTGCAAATGATTATATTTCAATCAAGATTGAAAACTTTAACTTGCTTGGCTATATAAACCAATTTATACATATTTATAATAGTTTGGGTCAATGTGTCTTAAAATTTCCAATCCAATCAAACTTAACTGATTTCAAGATAAATATCAAAGACCTTCCTAATGGTTTGTATTTTCTCAACGTTGGTAGTTTAACTCACAAATTTTGGATAATCAAATAGCCAAACTTAAGATTTCTTCATTTTTTGGATATTCAAATAATTAATTAGCATTATTAAGGCTAATTGATTATTACAACTTACTTATTACTTTTTCCAAATATCAATATTTTACAATTCAACGGTGTATTATGCTAAAAAAAATTATTATATTTTTTCTTATTCCACTTGGATTGATGTCGCAATCCAAATTCGAACTACCTTGCAACTCCGCTTTACTCGAAAAATCATTGCAAGTTGGATTACAACAAATTGGAACTACCGAAAAATCGAATCGAAACGATGGTGAGGTGGAAAAATACTTACTCGCAGTGGGTTTAACCAAAGGCAACCCGTACTGTGCCGCCGGACAATACTATTGCTTTTCCGTAGCGGCAAAACTGCTGGGACTTACTGAAAATTCAATACCTATTCCAAAATCTGGTTTGGCAAATTCTATTTATAATTATGCTATGGCAAATGGCACGAAAAGAACTTATCGTGCTGCGATACACGATTTAATTGTTTGGCGACGGGGCAATACTCCATTTGGTCATGTCGAACGAATTATCGAAGTTTTAGATAAGGGTAACGTAATTACGCTTGCATTCAATGTTGCAAATGAAGTGGGTCGTGAAGGCGTTTTTG
>CAYOPF010000059.1:0-16788 GCA_964405755.1 uncultured Chloroherpeton sp. | reverse complement strand
TTAGGAATAACTATTTCCCTGATATGAAAGTATCTTGGAAAAATTTCCCAAACAACATTGGACACATGTATAGTCCGGGTTGTTTCCGTTGCCATGATGGTAAGAAAGTAACCTTAGAAGGAAATGTTCTAAATAGTGATTGTAATGCATGTCACTCTATAATTTATCAGAAACCTCCAAATCAAGAGGCAATTGTAACAAACAATCAAGAATTTATCCACCCTGGTGGTATGGATAAAATTCTTCAATCTCGTATGTGTCCGGATTGCCATGGTGCACAAACCAGGCCAAAAGCTACACCAATAGCAAAGAAGTAAATATTGATATTAAAAGATAATAAGCCTTTCGTAATAATTTCATTATGAAAGGTTTTTTATTAATTATTGAAAGAAATTATGTGATTTGTTTGATATATTTCAGTTTCTAATCTCATACATGAAAACAATCACAAAGAATGCAATCAGATTGGCAATAGAAAATATTAATATTGATAAGTCACGATAATTATAAGAATGAAGAATGCTAATCGAGCCAACTTGTGCTAAAAATGATATTGAAGATAATAATACAATGACTTTGAGTACTTTTTTTTCTGTATTTGATTGAACAGAGTATTTACTTCGAATTAAAAATACCGAAACAACAAAGAAAGTAAAAACAAATGAATTAAATATGTAGTAATATCCATCAGTTAAATCGAAAACAAAAATATTTAGCAATAATGCTATTAGCAAGAACAAATATATTGATATTCTTAAGAATTTATCCATTACTTTTCGATGATAATTGGAACAGAGCTAATTTTATCGTCTGACTGAAGGGTAAAATAATAACCACCTTGAGCAAAATTTGGTATTTTGACTTTAATAAAGTATTTGGATTTTGCGTATTTACCTTCGAGTAAATTATATGTGCGATTTCCTAAAATATCATACAAAAATAGCTTAATGTTACTCTCGTTTGCAATTTGTAGTTTTACGTAAAACTCTTCGCCTACCTTTACAGGATTGGGATAAACTGAAAGAATTTTTTCGTTTTCTATTGGTTTATTTATATTTCCATCAATTATATTTTGGTCTTTGGCATACTGATTTATATGAGGTATTGATTTGATAAGTTCTTCAAGATTACTATTGGCAAGAAAAGCAAAAGTAACCCTTGCTGTATCTTTTCTGTCTAGGAAAATTGGACCATTACCGCTAACAATCGAAACATCTGTTGCATTCGATTTGTCCCGTCCAATTCCGCTTCTCAACATACGAATCTTTTCCATATCCCTATATCCATCCCAAACGCCTGGGTTATCCTCGGTGGTTCCATCGTTATCGATAGCCCAAAAATTATCCCGAAAATCGGTAAGCTGCTTAATTCCTATTACTGGTAATGAGTCTATCATAATATTCCGCACAATACCAATTTTATTTTTCTCGTCCCAGTTGGCTACATTATCAACTCCACTAATTCCTATATCCCAATCGAAATATAAACCAACATAAATGCTATCCAAGATTTCATCGGTGTTATTAATTATATCGTAAACAGAATAGACTACGTCTCCAGGTATTGCTGGCTGATAAATCCAATGATTTACAGAAATATCCGGAAAATTTGGATTATTTTTGATAAAAAATGTATTACCGGCTAATAAAATTGGGTTTGCCAGTGGCAAGTATTCCAGATTTTTACGAAGTTCAAACCCTTTGTTCTGTGATAATTGTCCCTCGCCTCGGGCAACATCGGCAATCAAAGAGTCCCTGGCTATCATCAATGAACCTTCGAATAATATGTTGGGGCTATTGTTATAGCTAAATCCTATTCCTTGCTCATTGAAGCTATAGTCATTAAATCCAATATTTCCACGACTATTAAAGGTCGTTGCAATTTTGTTGTTATTAAATGTTAAATATGATGGATTGACAAAAATTGAAGTTAAAAATGTATTAATATGTTCTTCACCATCAAAAAGCATGATTTTAATAACATACCGAAAGTCGTATCTATCGAATAAAGGAAGTATGAAAGTGAATTTCTTATTCAGTTCAATTGTTGTATTGGATAAAAATTCTCCATAATTCAACTCAGGTGGAAAAACAGGATTAGTCGGATAGTCCACTGATTGAACTCTAATGGTTAAATTATTGATTTTAGTTAAATAATTAGCTAAAACCAAACTCAAAGTACATTCTTCATTGCTCGAAAACCTACCGTCGCCGTTATTATCTTCGATTGTTGCCTTTTTCAATAGTATGTTTTTTGGATTGCTTTCGGTAACTGCTTTCAATGCATTTACTCTGCCTTTCCCTAACTTACCAATGAAGTTTGGATTAATATCATCAATATTATCAGTTGTTGCTTTAAGGTGTTCCTGTAGTTGATTAGGGATATAGTCCGGATATTTCATTTTAACCATTGCGGCCACTCCAACAACGATAGGAGTAGCCATTGAAGTTCCACGCCATTTTGCATAGCCACCCCCGGCAATTGTAGATATAATATCAATCCCTGGTGCAATAATATCCACCGTGCCAAAGTAATTCGAAAAATATGCCTTTCTGTCGTCCGAATCCGAAGCAGCGACGGAAAGAACGTTATCATAGCTTGCCGGATAAAATCCAATATCACTATTATTATTGCCCGCTGCAGCTATTACGCAACTTCCTAATTCAGTTGCAAGGTCAATGACTTCTTGTTCTGTAACACTGCTGGAAGTGCCCCCCCAAGAACAATTAATAATATCGGCACCCATTTTTGCAGCATAAAGTAATCCTTCATACGAGTTTCGCAATGAAGTTGCAAATGGATTATCCTCGCCAATTTTTACTGGTAAAATCTTTATCGAATCGCATATCCCGGCAATTCCCGTTACATTGTTTATCACTGCGGCAATCGTACCAGAAACGTGTGTGCCGTGAGAATGTCCTGGAATAGGATCATTATCGTAGCCAGTTGAATCGCTTGATGACAAAAAGTCCCAACCTCTCCAATCATCAATGTAACCATTTCCATCGTCATCGATTCCGTTTGTTCGTTTATCCTGACCTTCGTCGTCCAATCCTTCTTCGCCAGGATTTATCCATATATTTTCAGCTAAATCTGGATGTTCGTAGTCAACCCCTGTATCCACAACTGCTACAAGAATCTGCCGTCTTAAAATAAGTGAATCCCATGCCTCAGGTACTCGTAAAATATCCATATAAAATTGCTCAAAATACAAGGTGTCGTTCGGGATTGCACAAGTATTGCGTTCGGGATATTTCTCAACTAATTGAATTTCAGGATAAGTTGATATAGTATTAATTAATTTTTGTACTGGAATAGAAGTTTTTACAATCAAAATGTATGTTCTGCTGAGCGAGTTCGATAAATTAGATATATTGTCTTTAGAATTTAGTGTTAAATTCTTTGCCTTGTTACCATCAAAATTTGTTAATAAATTTGGATTAATAAGTTTATTTAATTTGTACTCATATCCCATTGTGCTTAATTTGTTTTCAAAATATGGAATTACATCTGTATTTTTGACTTTTACAATTAATGTATCAACTTTTGAATTACTATGCACGGGGTATGCAGTACTACAAATCAAAATCAGTAAAAATATTATGCTTTTATTCAAATCTTCTCTCAAATTTAAAAATTATTTAATAAATTGCAAAATTAAGAATTAGTATTTTTATAATGAAATTATCGATTATATACAACAAATATTTGAAATACATTATTTGGTTTGTGATTTTGATGTCAATTTCGTTTTTGGTTAGTTTAAACCTTTACGACAAAACCAAGCAAAGTTATGATGAAAACAAATTCTCCGAACTGAAAATTAAAATGTCACAAACGTTCAAAGAGTTCGACATACATTGCGATTTTGTTTTTAAAAATATAACACAGGAAGAAAATCTTCGGTCAATACTTCTACAAATCAACTCTGCCGATAATACAAAGTCCGAATATTTAAGAAAAAAGCTTTATGATGAGATTAAGAATATGAATATCTCGTTCGATGAACTTGGTATTTTTAAATTGTATTTTATCCGTCTGGATAAAACTGTATTTTTAAGATATTTTAATCCAGAACATTTCAATGACAGTTTCGATAATCAAACATTACTGGAAAAAGTAATTCAAACCAATTCGCCACAAAGTGGATTTGCACCAGGAGCTAATGATTTTAGCTATCGGAGAATATATTCTCTTGAACTTCAAGGCAAAACTATTTGTTATATTGAAATGGTTCTATCCGAGCAGTATTTTGCCGAAGTGTTATCTTACGATAAGTCGAGGTTAACATTGATTAACTACTACCTTAAAGATTTAAAAGTAGAGAAACCCAAAAATTTACAAAATAGTCACTTTTTACCTGGATACTTCACCACCATAAGCAGCGACAATTTCTACAAGTACGATAATACAACCCTTGTTTATCAGATTATTCTTGAAAAGCTAAACAACAACTCCAAATTGCAGAGTTTTTCCTCTCAACAAAGGACATTTCGTTTTCATTTCGAGGATTTCGACGAAATGTATTCCTTATACTTTATTCCAATTTATAACGAAAACAAGGTTTTTTGTGGCTATTTGATGCATGGATTTAAAAATATCACATTAGAGAACAAACTATTCGATGTTATTATTGTTAATGTTGGACTTGGGGCATTCTTAATTATTTTTATATTTGTTACAGCTTATCGAAAAGTAAGTATAGTAAAATTAGAACAAAAAATTTCAGAATTACAAATCGAGAAACGTCGATCTGTTTCATTAATCGAACAACTAAATAAATCACAGGATGAATTACAAGAAAAAGCAGATTTCGTTACGAAAATAAATAATCTGCTTCACGATCAAGAGACACTTCTCCGGAAAGCACTCGACGAAAAAAACCGCCTCTTTTCGATTTTGGCCCATGACATTAAAAATCCAATTACTTCCCTCTATACCAATGCTGAGCTTTTAACGGTTTATTTCGACAAAATGGATGAAAACGAGAAAAAAGAGATTGCTAATAGGCTTGTTCAATCGTCCAAAAATCTCGATCGACTTGTTCAGGATTTACTAGAATGGGGCAGGTTGCAATTAGGGCAATATGTTATTGAATTGAAGGAAATTTCATTAAAAGTGGAAATAGATAGAATAATCGAAGCATACTCTGACAGTGCAAAAGTAAAGGAGATTAACTTCGAAAATCTTATACCATCTACAACTCACATTACTTCGGATACTCATGTCGTTCGTACAATTATTAGGAATCTTATCCAAAATAGTATAAAATTTACAGAAAAAGGCAAGGTTTTTATAGAACTTTTTGAGCAATCTTCAAACAATATTAAAATTGCATTTAGGGATACAGGAGTTGGCATTCCTCAGGAGAAAATTCAAGATTTATTCCGAGTGGATAAATCTTTTAGCACCAGAGGCACTCGCGACGAAGAAGGAACCGGCATAGGTCTAATTTTGGTAAATGACTATATCAAAAAAATTGAAGGAACCATTTCGGTAGAAAGCAAGATTGGAGTGGGAACTACATTTTTTATTACTCTTCCTAAATAACTGATTAGATAACATACACAGAATTTATAGCTATGCAATTATATCCTATTCATTTAATGAATTGATGTGTTCCAAAAAAATATTGGGCGGATAAATGTCCGCCCAATTATAGAAAAATCATCTAATCTGTCAAATATTAAGCTACTTCAATTTCTTTGCATAAATAGACATCTTGAATTAGATTTAATAATTTTGCTCCTTCGTCCATTGGTCGTTGGAATGCTTTGCGGCCAGAAATCAGCCCCATTCCACCTGCTCTCTTATTAATAATAGCAGTTGCAACAGCTTCCTGAAAATCATTATTACCAGATGCTCCACCGCTATTGATAAGTCCAATTCTACCCATATAGGAATTAGCAACTTGATAGCGTGTCATATCGATTGGGTGGTCGGAACAAAGTTCGGAATACATTAAATCAGAATATTTGCCATATTTTACACCATCTTTATTGATTGCCAAATAGCCACCGTTGTTTTCGGGCAATTTTTGTTTTACTATATCTGCTTGGATAGTAGCACCCAGATGGTTTGCTTGTCCGGATAAATCAGCTGAAACATGATAATCCTTATCCTTGACGAAAGCATTATTTCTGGTATAGCACCATAAAATAGTAGTCATACCCAATTCGTGAGCAAATTGGAATGCTTCGGCAACTTCGATTATTTGTCGAGAACTTTCTTCCGATCCAAAGTAAATTGTTGCTCCAACTGCTGCTGCTCCCATATCGTAGGCTTGTTCTACTTTCCCGAACATAATTTGATCAAATTTGTTGGGATATGTTAATAGTTCATTATGGTTTATCTTAACAACAAATGGAATTCTGTGAGCATATTTGCGAGCTAAAATACCCAATACACCAAAAGTCGATGCAACAGCATTACAACCACCTTCTATTGCTAACTTAACAATATTCTCGGGATCGAAATAAATTGGATTTTTGGCAAAACTTGCTCCACCGCTATGTTCTATTCCCTGATCAACAGGTAATATGGACATATAACCTGTTCGAGCTAATCTACCTGTACTGAAAATCCATTGCAGGTTTCCTATTGTTCTGTTGTTTCGGTCCGAATCAATAAAGATTTTATCAACAAAATCAGTGGATGGAAGGTGAATCAAACTCTTATCAATTTTAGGATTGCTAAAGCCAAGCAAATATTCAGCTTTATCTCTAAGTAATTCCTGAATTTTTGAATACATTATTATTGCTCCTTTATTTTGGATTAATTTACTTTTAAAATATTTTCAAATTTAACAAATAATTGTTAAGTAAAGTTTGTTGTAATTAAAATAATTTTTCTGTTCGTTTATGATAAAAAAATGCTGCTTTCTAAAAAAACTTCTTAAATTGGTTCATAATTCTTTATTTAAATAATCTTTGTAATTTGCATTTTATAAAATAACTACTTGACAAATTTTGTTTTTCAAGAAAAAAAATAAAGAAAATTTTTTGGACTATGTTCCAATATCAAAAGTAAATTACAAACAAAATGATGATTTAGAAACCATTTCGTTACTGATACCCCGTTTTCGAAGCGAATTTATGCTCAAATACTTCGTGCCAAACAATAAATCAAAATTTATTAATGCAAATTTGGATAAATTTGGTTCTTATGCATTCACCAAAGTTGATGGAAAGAAGTCTATACTATACATTTGCGAGGAAATGAAAGAACATTTTGGAGAGGAAGTGGAACCAGTTTATGAAAGGGTATCAAAATTTTTTGGGCACTTATATCGTTATAAGTTAATAGATTTTGCAAAATAATCAAAACCATTAAGGAGAATTATAATTATGGCAACAAAAAACACAAACGGTGGCGGGTTATCTGGCTTAGAACCCAAATTAGTTTGGCAATCATTCGAACAATTAACTAAGATACCAAGACCATCAAAGAAAGAAGAAAAAGTACTCGAATTTATGAAGAAATGGGCTGAGGAAAACAAATTCGAATACAAACAAGATGAAGTTGGAAATATGGTTATTAAAAAACCTGCTACTAAAGGAATGGAAGACCGAGTTCCTGTTGCAGTTCAAGGCCACGTCGACATGGTTTGCGAGAAGAATAGCGATGTTGAATTCGATTTCGACAACGATCCAATTCAAGCTTACATCGATGGCGACTTTGTGAAAGCAAAGGGAACAACTCTAGGTGCAGACAATGGCATTGGAGTAGCAATGGGAATGGCAGCAATGTTGGATAAAAATGTTGCCCATCCACCTTTCGAACTTTTACTAACAGTTGATGAAGAGACTGGATTAACCGGAGCAAACAAATTATCTACTGACTTACTTAACTCCAAGATTTTAATAAATTTGGATAGTGAAGAAGAAGAGGCTTTTACCATTGGATGTGCTGGCGGTATAAACACAATTGCTAAATATAAATATGAAGCTGTTGAAATTCCATCCGAAAGCATTACCTACAATATCGCCGTAAAAGGACTATTGGGCGGACACTCTGGAATAAATATTCACGAAGGTCGTGGCAATGCTATTGCCCTAATGATTAGAATTTTATGGAAAGCTATTCATAAAGTTAATGCTCGTATCGTGTCGATAAATGCACCTGGCAAACACAATGCAATACCTCGCGAAGCATTTGCTACTGTAATGGTAAAAGAGGCCGCACATGATGATTTTATTAAATACATGGAAGAAAGTCGCGAAATTTTCACAAAAGAATATAAAACAAAAGAACCAAATTTAGTTGTAGAGTATTCAAAAACCGATGCTCCATCTAGAGTATTGGAACTTAATTTTGCAAAGAAATTAATAGATTCATTATTGGTATGCCCTCATGGAGTATTTAGAATGAGCCCAGATATACCAGGATTGGTTCAAACTTCTACCAATTTGGCTGTTATTCTAACTCAAGATGATGAAATCTTTGTTCTTACAAGCCAGAGAAGCTCGATAGAATCCGAAAAACGTCACATTGCAAATAAAGTGAGAGCTGCATTGGAATTAGGTGGAGCCGAAGTTACAAGTACTGATGGTTATCCTGCTTGGGAACCAAATGTAAGTTCGCAAATTGTAAAATTAGGTGCAAAGGTTTACGAAAAATTGATTGGCCACGCTCCTCGTATCGAAGCTATTCATGCTGGTTTGGAATGCGGTTTAGTTGGTGAGAAATATCCAGGTATGGATATGATTTCCTTCGGACCTAATTTATTTGATGTTCATACACCTTCCGAAAAAGTACAGATTTCTTCAGTAGAAAAAATCTGGAAATTCTTTGTAGAATTATTAAAGAACATTCCTGAAAATAAATAAAGACAATAAATAATCAAAAAAAATGGCTGTAACGAAAATTCGATACAGCCATTTCTGTTTTTTGCGAGTTTATTCTTCTTCTTCAGCTTGTTTCTTGTGCGAATCAATCAACTCTTGTTGAACATTTGGTGGAACTTGCTGATATTCAGAAAATTCGTAGGTAAATGTTCCACGGGCTTGTGTAATTGATTTTAGTGCAGAATAATATTTATCCAATTCAGCCAAAGGCATACGTGCACGTACTATTTGAACCTTGCCTTCAGTGTCGATACCTAAAATAACTCCACGACGAGAAGGAAGATCGCTCATAATATCGCCCACATAATTTTCGGGAACGATTATGTTGACATTGTAAATTGGTTCCAATATCTTTGGTGCGGCGGCTACAAATGCTTCCTTAAATGCATTTCGGCCAGCTGTTTTGAAAGCAGCTTCGTTCGAATCTACCGGGTGCATTTTTCCATCATAAATATAAACCCTAACATCACGAACAAATGAACCAGTTAGCGGACCAAATTCCATTTTTTCCATTAAACCTTTAAGAATTGCAGGCATAAATCGAGCATCAATAACTCCACCAACAATGCAGTTGATATATTCTAATTTTCCTCCCCAGTTCAAAGCAATTTGATCACGACCACGAACGGTTATGTCGCCAGGATCGGGAGCACCCTCTACGAATGGTTCTATATGCATGTGTACTTCTGCAAACTGACCAGCACCGCCACTTTGTTTCTTATGGCGATAATTAGCTCTTGCTTGCTTAGTAATTGTTTCGCGATATGGAACACGGGGATCAATGAATTCTGCTTCCACCTTGAATCTGTTGCTTAATCTCCACTTGATTAATTGTAAATGTTGGTCGCCTTGCGCAAATAATATTGTTTGTCTCAGTTCTGGAGAATGTTCCACAACAAGAGATGAATCTTCAATAGCAATTTGGTGCAAACTGGTACCAACTTTTTCTTCTTCCCCTTTGGTTTTTGGCACAACAGCTACTCGTATTTTTTGTTTTGGATAATTAATTTTAGGGTATTCAACATCGAATAGCTTGTCGTGGAAAGTATCGCTCACATGAGTATTCTTTAATTTAACAGTAGCTGCTATATCACCAGCCTGAATCGTCGGTAATTCTTCGCGGTTTTTTCCACGAATTGAGAATACTTGTCCAAATCGTTCAGCCGCTCCACGCTTATGATTAACTAATTCCATACCAGAACCAATACTTCCAGAAATTACTTTGAAGTAGGTCATATCGCCAAGTTTTGGATCTGAATACATTTTGTAAATAAATAGTGATGTTGGTGCTTTGCTATCAACTTTTATCTCGGAATCGTTGGTTGATTTGTAAACAAAATCTGCAGCTGATGGTACATTTTTTACAAAATAATCTAATAAACTACTTGTTCCAATACCTAATCTTGAAGAAGTACACAACACAGGATAAACTTCACCATTCAAAAATGCTTTCTTGAATCCACTAGCTAATTCTTCTTCAGTTAAATCACCTTCATCAAAATACTTTGCCATCAATTCTTCGTCGGATTCTGCAATTGCCTCGACCAAGGTATTACGTATTGATTCTGCTTTTGCTTTTTCGTCGGATGGGACATCTGATTCTACATACTTTCCGTCTGCACCAAACTCGAGCAATTTCATTCTGAGCAGATCAATAACTTTGTTAAAACTATTTCCGTGGCCAATTGGAAGTTGAACTGGAGCAACTTTCACACCATAAGAATCTTTCATTTCAGTAAGCACTTTTTCGAAATCAACCTGGTCGCCATCCATTTTGTTTACGATAAACATAAATGGTTTGTGAATTTCTTTATTTCGATGAACAGCAATATCTGTTCCGAATTCGGGTCCGTTTACTGCATTAACAATTATAGCAGCAGCATCGGCTGCGTAGAGAGCATTCATTGTCTCCCCAACAAAATCGTCGGAACCGGGAGTATCGAGAATGTTAATTTTTGTATCTTTCCATTCTAAATAAATTGGTGCTGTAAAAACTGAATATCCTTTCTCGTGCTCAACCTCAACAAAATCCGAAACTGTATTTCCATCCTCAACCGAGCCTCTTCGATTAATTGCACCTGACTGGAACAACAAAGACTCTGTTAACAAGGTTTTCCCGGAACCGCTACTACCAATGAAGGCAATGTTCCTGATGTCTTTTGCTTCATATACTTTCATTAAATCACCTTAAGTTAAAATTTATTTTTATTTTCAATTTGCAAACATACAAATTTGTAAATTAATAAAAATCAACAAAATGAAAAAGGAATTATTAAGAGAATATTAAAGTTTTTTTAATTTTTGCTTAATTTTTTCTAAATCAATCTCTTTTCTCAAAATCGAATATTATAGAAATTGATTAATTGAATAATATAAATAAAAGTTGTATATTGAGGACTTCGAATTTTTGAGATTTCAATAGAGATTTGTCACCTTTTGTAGTATAAATTTAAATGATTATTCATCACTTCTAATTCCCTGCAAAGCACTTCCTGGCAAGCATAAAATGAAATATTTGAGAATAAACTGATACTTCCAGAAAAAAAGACTGTCTCGTATTTGGAAGACAGTCTTCTTGTTAAAAATAATATTCTATCTACTTAGCTACTCTTTCTAACCATTTTAGCATAAAAATCATAGTAAGCATTGAAAGTAAGCATACCACAACAAACACGCTCCAAACAATCCAAATTGGAATATTTAAGTATAGTAAACCACCAATGAATAATAGCTGATTTCCTAAGGCAGTAGCAGATAACCAACCACCTTGCATCACTCCTTGATACTGTGGAGGAGCAACCTTCGATACAAATGATATTCCAAGAGGACTAATAAACAGCTCTGCTACAGTTAAAATAAAGTAGGTTCCAATTAGTAAAAATGGGGTTACTCTTTGAGCATCTGGCAAACCACCCATAGATAACACTTCAGAATGTAGTGGAAGACCGAATGATCCAAAAACCATAAGAACATAACCTGAAGCCGCTATAAGCATACCTATTGCAATTTTCTTAGGTGTTGATGGTTCAATATTCTTTGCTCTTAACCAACCAAATAGACCCATTATTATTGGTGTGAGAAAGACAACAAAGAATGGATTGACAGATTGGAATAACTCAGCAGTTATTTTCCAGCTTCCAATGGATAGCAAGGTATAATCTTTTGCAAAATAAGTTAATGTAAGACCATTTTGGTGGAAAGAGAACCAGAAGAAAATTACCACACCAAACACAGCAAATAGTGCGTATATGCGTTGCTTTACTTCTGCAGCTGCCATTTGGATTTCTTCGGCACTTGCATTGGTTCCTGCCTTCTTTGCTCCTTTTGGATCGGGGAAGTTCTTTTTATTTATCATATAAATTACAAATGAAATTGCCATAGCAAAAATTGCCACGGCAAAAGCATAGTGAAAACCAGTAGTAAATGTTCCGAGGTAGTCAGTTACAAAACCGGAAATATTGTTGGCATAAGCCCCATTCAGGTCTGCTGTTTTCATCAAATCTGTTAGTCGTGTAGTTCCTTCTGGGGTTATTGTTCCATTTAAATACGTATGGCAAACTGCAGGTAAGTCGGAATTATAAGCAAATCCGTGTTTGGTTAACCACCAGTTACGAACACCTAATGCTGCAATCGGAGCAAATATTGCACCTACATTAATAAACATATAGAACAACGAAAAACCAGAGTCTCTCATTTTACTATATTCTGGATTATCATACATTTGACCTACGAGAGCTTGCAAATTACCTTTGAACAAACCATTACCAAAAGCAATTACAAATAAACCTAAACATGCTAAAAACAAATATAAACCAAAACCAGATTGTACTGTTGGAGTTGGGATTGCTATCAATAGATAACCAACTGCCATAGTAATTATTCCAATCATGATAGTTCTTTTGTAGTTTCTTGTTTTATCTGCTATAATTCCACCAACTAATGCAAGTATATAAATTGAAGCGTAAAAGACAGAGTATATAACACTTGTCCATCCACCTAAATTGAATTTTGCATCGAGAAATAACACCAAAATTGCCATCATTGTGTAGAAACCAAAACGTTCGCCCATATTCGACAATGATGCAGCAATTAAACCTTTTGGATAACCTTTTAACATAAATCTCCTATATTATGTAAACAAAAAATGAAAAGAAATAAAATTCAAATTAACAAAAAAAACACAATTAATTGCTAATTAACAAAAAGAAAAGTAACTCCCAACTAAATCAATTGCATTTCTTTCCCGACTTTAATAAAAGCATTAATTGCTTTATCAATGTGTTCCATATCATGTGCAGCTGAAATTTGCACTCTTATTCTGTCCTTGCCTTTTGGAACAACTGGGAACGAAAATGCGATAACATAAATTCCTTCTTCAAGCAAACGATTTGCGAACTCCACAGCGGCTTTTGAGGAATTTTCATATTTACGGAACATTATCGGTGTGATGGGATGAACGCCCGGAAGAATGTCGAAACCTGCTTCGACCATTGCTTGGCGGAACACTTTTGTGTTGTTTTCTAATTTATCCCTTAGTTCAGTTGATGATGTTAATAAATCGATTGCTCTGATTGTAGCTTCCACAACAGATGGGGCAACTGTGTTGGAGAATAGATATGGGCGACCTTTGTTGCGCAACCATTCTGTGATTTTATTAGATGCAACAACGGCACCACCAGATGCTCCGCCTAAGGCTTTACCAAATGTCGTGGTAATGATGTCGATACGACCCATAACATCATTGTGCTCATGTGTACCACGGCCAGTTTTACCAATGAAGCCGGTTGCGTGGCTATCGTCAACCATCACAAGTGCATCGTATTTTTCGGCTAAATCACAAATATCTTTTAATGGGGCAATATCGCCGTCCATCGAAAATACTCCATCGGTAGCTATCACTTTGAAGCGAACACCTTGCTCATTTGCTTCTTTCAAACATCGTTCCAATCCCTTTGCCATTTTGCCTGTTGCTGGGTCTTCTTCTTCCACATCACGCATATCAGCGTGCTTATAAACCCACCTTTTTGCTTTGGCAAGACGAATTCCATCAATAATAGATGCATGGTTTAATGCATCGGTTATTATTGCATCTTGCTCGCCGAAAAGTGGCTCGAATAACGCTCCATTGGCATCGAAGCAAGAAGAAAAAAGAATAGAATCCTCTAAACCCAAAAAGTCTGCAAGTTTGCGTTCCAGAACTTTATGGCGGTCTTGGGTGCCACAGATGAACCTAACTGACGAAAGACCAAATCCACGGCTTTCAATACCTTCGTGTGCAGCTTTGATTAGTTCTGGATGGGAGGATAATCCTAAATAATTGTTTGCACAAAAATTGAGTACTTTTTTGCCCTTAACTGTAATTTCCGCTCCTTGTGGGCTTTCGATAATCCGTTCGTGTTTATATAATTTTTCTTCTTCTAATTTTTGAAGTTCTGCATTAAGAAAATGATAAATTGACTTTGACATAATTTCACCATAATTGTTAAAAAATTAAAATGTAAAATTAAATAAAAAAAATGAGCTAAGGAAAAGTAAGTGTATTATTGTCATTTACTTTATCAAAATTACCTGTTTTGTTGCAATAACATTGTTTCCATTCTTAATTATCAATAAATAAGTACCGTTTTCCAAGTTTGCAAGGTTTAGTACATTTTTATTCCTTTCCGTATTTTCTGTTCTAAACAACTCCCGACCAAACATATCAAATATCGATACTTCTGTGAATTCTACATTATCATCCAAATATATCAAACCATTTGATGGATTTGGAGCTATATTAAATTTACTTTCAAACTCATTTCGTACTGAGACTTTAGGGGTAATTGCAAATGTATCGCTATATGCTACTACGTTAGTATAAATAGTTTCGGATACTTTAATTCGGTAATTCAATCCCTCAGAAATATCGTTAGTGATTGTCCATTCGAAATTGTCGATGTTTTCGGCACTAAAATTAATTATTTTAATCCTTTGATCGCCTTTCATCAATTCAATTTTAAATTTTCCATTATAATTAGTTTCGCATTTGATATTTATTTTTTGACCAGTTTCATATATTTCACCTGCTTTGGGACTAATCACCTTCAAAGTAATTTCGTTTTCGTTAGGCAATACCGAAAACTCGGGTGATTCGACAAAAATATCTTGCTCTTCGGTGGACGAAACTCTAAATACATATTTTTCTCCAAAGGGAAAATCTTTGGGAATAGTCCATTCTTTAAAAGAAAAATCATAATTAGTTGCTATTTGAAATATTTTATTTCCAGATTGATATACCCAAATATCAACGGGAAATGGTGAATTTCGCTGATATGTAATTGAAATTGTTTCACCTTTTTTATGGGATTCTTTTTGATTAGGTAGCAGTAAAGTAATCTGTTTTAACACCTTTTCTGTCAATTCAAAATATCCCGAAAAAGCATATACATTGGGTTCTTCCAGACTTGAAACCTTAATCCTATAATCCTTTCCCGGTGGAATTAATTTGATGTCTATTTGTGGAATGTAAGTTCCAGTATTTGGATAATTGTCCCAATATGTTAGAAAATATTCATCTCCATTATAAAGTTCTATTTTTACATTTTCGGAAAAGTTCGAAGACCAGTTAAGTGTGATTACATCTCCATAATTATACACATCTGCGTGTTTGGGCTTTAAAACTGATATGGATTTAGAATAATCAATTGATGGAATATACCTAATTACTGCAGTCTTAACATTACCCCAAACGTCCACTGCAGTTATTACTGCAAGTGCATTCTTTTTAGAATTTGTTACTTTAAATACATAATTAACTTTAGTAGCTGGATATTGAGCTTTCTCGAGAGTAATTTCTGAATTATAACTAATACCTTTATGGAAATATGCATACCGAATACATTCTAAACAATTGTTATCCATTTGCAAAACACCATTCCTTTCGGGATTTAAGCTTATCAATACGCTATCAATTACTTGTCCGGGACTTATTACAATATTTAATTTTGGTTGGTTTACTATTGCCTCTTCAGCGTAATTATAGGAAGCTATGCTTCTATATCCCTGGTTAGCACCAAATCCATAAAGATAAGCGGCAATGGGTTCGGAATTGATTATCCGATAAACACCAGGATTGGTGATTCGAATTGTTTTGGAATAATAAGCATTATCGGGATTAGAATGCTCAGGATCGGGAAACATCATCCCTAGATCAGCTTCCGCCAATTCATTTACTTTTTTCCAAACATATGGTTTGCCTTTTTCGGAAAAACCGATTTGAAGGTCGCTTGGAATATTACCATTTTTTGCAAGATAGATTAAGTTTATGTAATTATCTTTAAAGGATTGAGCTGGCGTACCGGGAACAAACAAGTATATTTCTTTCTGAAAATTCATATCAGATAGTACTTGCATTTGAAAAGGTTTTGCAAGTGTAGTACCACCATCGGAACCTCTATTATACTGCATTAAATATATAGGGGTTTTGCTCCAATAAACTGCTGGTGAATTTGAATTGGGAACCGCTGCCAGTTCTCTCCATGCTTTGTTTTGAAATCCCCAATTTTCTTCTAATTTTATTGAATCTGTAGCATAATTTGCAAAAATTCCATAATCAGAATTTGCAGTAAAAACCCTCACGGTACTTGAATTTGTTCGAGTAAATATTGGAGTAACATAATATTTATTTCCCCAATAATTAATTCCTATTTCTTGTTCAATTAGGTAATCTCCGGATTGGTCATCAAGGGGTATATTGGAATAATAAGTTCCCGAATAAACAGCAATTGGTTTAGTTGCCGAAATATAACTACCACCTAAATCGGAAAACGAGTTAATTGCAGCAACCAGCCAAACATCTCCTCTGTTCAAATCTGCCCGTATTATATCATAAGGTTTCCAAACCTTATTGTCTTGAGTTTTAATCTGGTTATTTGTAGATGGGTTGCCTCCAAACGCAAAATTT
>CAYOPF010000058.1:0-16824 GCA_964405755.1 uncultured Chloroherpeton sp. | reverse complement strand
TACATTAATACCCCATAAGTTGGTATTTGCATTGGCTGCATTCAAGTCGCGAATAATGTTGTTGGTAACGATAAAGTCGTCATCTTTGTCTGGGAAGAATACCATATCGGATCCAACACCAAAAGTAAACCCAGATTGTTCCAGATGAATACCAGCAACATTGGTTGGTGCTTTAATATTACTAATCTCATTACCGTTTACGGTTAGATTGGTATTATTGAAACCGAAATTGGTCTTTGCTTGTTTTCCACCAGCTATAATACCAGCAGCAGCTCTTTGTGTATTTTGAACATTATCAATTCTGTTTTGGGAAACCATATTCTTGTGGGTAAATCCTAAGAATAAACCAGCAAATCCCATATTTTGGATAGTGTTCTTCTCGTATAAGTTATTTTCGTTATAGAACTTCAAGGTTGCATCGGAAAGAGGCTTCTTTAAAATGCCCATACCTATATCAACAATACCATAACCAAAACCATTGATAACATTACCAATAATTTTGTTGTTCTTGTTGACCAATGTATCGAGATTATAAGTATTACCACCAGTTTTCACATCGTATGGAGCTGTTGAGCGGATATAGATACCAGAAGTTATGTTTGTATTTGGCTGATAATTAAATTCCCGTGTACCACCAGCAGTAAAGTTAGTTAAAGGAATTTGACCTTTGAATGTTGGATTATCATCAATAATAATCAAATTCTTTAATGTGATGTTCGAAGCACCATTACCAAAGAAGAATGGAGAACGGAAGTTCGTGTTTGGTCCTTGCATGATAAACTGTATGGTGTATAATTCACCACCGTCGAAAGTTATATAACCAGCATTGTTTGCTAAAGGTTGTTTTCGGTTTCCAGTTGCTTTATTAACAGGTGCATTCAAGTTGGATGGAGCAATATTTTGTCCGAAATAGAAACCAATACCACTACCTGATTGTATGTAGATTTTGCAATAACCACGAGTGCTAATATTTTCATCAGAAATAAATGTAACAGTATTTGTTGCGCTCATTCCTGGTATCATCGAAGACATATCGATAGCAGGGTCCACAGTATTGAATGTAAATCCAACTATATAATTGTTGCTAATTAATTTAAATCTTACAGGACCACCAACGCCACGAGTATAAAGAGCATCGACAGCCTCTTGTATTGTGGCAAAATTACCACCTGTACCAACTGTATAATCACCAGTCATACCGCCTATGACGTTAAATGCGTAATTAATGGAGTTGTTAGAAGGTATTTCGTCGTCATTAACAGGTACTTTAAAAGAAATTGCATAGGAGCCTGTTTGAGTTGGAATAAACACATCATTGAAGTAGAAATCTAATGTATTCGATGCACCAGATGGGATACCATCAATTAACTGTGTTCCAGTTTGCACTACGACATTGTTTCTGGTTACGGTATAAGTTACATTTAAGTTCGACAAATCGGAAGCACCGTAGTTTATAATACGAATGCCCGGACGAATTGGAATATTTGCGTAAACACTCGATGTAGGTGCTAAAACTTGTGTAATTGCAGCTTCGATTTCGTAGTTTACTCCGAAGATAAATTTTGGTTCGTTAATCCTAGGTGTTACATTATTACCTAAGTAACCATCAGGATTAAATTGGCTTGTAGTTACTGTGTAAACAACGTAAAAGTCACCAACAAATGGTGGAGCCCAGTCTGGAAGTTGAAGATCGATGAATTCATTTCTTGAGAGAGGATCATTAAGATTTTCCCAATAATGATTAACAGTACCTACCAAACTATTGTTTGCAAGATTATATATTTGAGCTTTAATATCGAAATATTTGATATCATATTTACCAACGTTAGTTACTCGGCATACTAATGGAACTCTAAAATCACCATATCTGTATACTGAATTTTCTTTACGAATTGGTAATTGAATTTGAGTAGCTTCCAAATCATAGTCCAAAGCGATATAGAAATATGACTTCACAGTTTGATTCAAAGTCGGGCTACCAATCACCTCCATAACAGCGGTAACTTCGTAAAGTCCACCTTCGATTTGATTTTGATTTGTCTTTAAATCCAAAGCACCATTTGCTGCAGCAGCGATACCTTTTGCAGCTGTAATGTCCACTCTGTAAGCATTTCCAACTGGTTGAGGATTAAAATTAATCAACTCATCATTTAAGTCTGTAATTTTTTCTAAAGCGGTATAGATCGTTTGTGGACTTGCTGAGCCGATTGGACCATATATTTTGTAGCGAAGAGCAATTTGTTGATGGGTTGATTCGCGTGAAATCAGTACGTATGGTCGGTTCACATTGTCATCATAGACATAGTCCTTTGCAAGAACATACTTTCCATCAGGATTTACTTTTGTTAAAGTTGGTAATGTTTTCAAGGTATATGCTCTTCCTTTTGGTACTTTGAAAGGAGCATCAGCTTGGATCCATCGTGCTAAATTAGGGTTTACGTTGCTATAATAAAATGTGGATGGAGTGTTCGGGTCGTTTGGTTGTATGTTTATGTAGTTACTTGCCGAAGAACCAGTAAAATAAATCCAACCTGGAACATTTGCTCCGCCTAAGCCAGCTGTGTTACCCCAAATAATTTTGATTTCATTTGAAGTTTCAAAAAATTTAATCTGAACATCAAATGTAGCACCACCACCATTGGCAAAAGTGCGGGCTTTTCTTTGTTCCACTGTTAAAACTCTGAATGGAGCTGAACCAGTAACATTAAAGTACATCCCATCTTCTGTTACCAAATCTGCTGCATACCAGGAAAGAACCATTGGATAAGTCGGAAGCTTTGGTACAGCTAAAGCGGAAGGTTCGCGATAGGTGTTGAAGGAAATAAAACCATTGCCATACACATACATGTAAGTTACGGGTTGATTATCGTACCTAAATGTAAATGGCATTTGAATTTCATACCATGGGTCGTCACCATTGCCCATGTAAGTTGCGTTTGTAATAGGGTTGAATAGTTCGAAACCTTCAGCCATCTTTGCTCCCAGCAAGCTTTGAGACCTCGCATTATTGGATGAAAAGAATAAAAGGCTTAGTAATATCAGTCCTAAAAAAAGTTTAGCTGATTTCACGTTATAACTCCTTATTTTTATGAATAATAATCTTTTTTTCTCTTACTTCTATATTCCAAACTACAAATTTAAAAAAAACTTAGTCAAGTTACTAAATTTTTCTTATTTTTTTATTAACATTATATAAAATCAATTTTGATTAATTTTGTCTTTTATCATTTTGTCAATCGGATTTTTCCTCATTAACATTGTGAATAAAAATCATTGCAAATTAATAATTTATATCGAATTATGAATGAAAAAACTTATATTTCTCGAAAAAATCACCTTCTTTTTATTGGTTTTGAAATCTTTGCCATTGGTTTAATAATTATTCTTTATATGAATTTTAAGGTTCATAGTGTGGAAGATATTTCACATTATAATATTATTTCGATTATTTTGATGGCATTCGGAGCTTTCACATTTCTTATTGGTTTTTCCAAAAGATACTTCATGTTGTTTGAGAACGAATTGGTCTATTTCAATAAGACAGAAAAGTACAGAATTTGTTACAAAGATATTTATCTTATTCGTTTATTTCGCCAAGGGAGATCTTCTCAAGTTATCCTCGGAATAGTAAATGAAAATAAGGAGGATATTTTCGAAATTTCAACTTCATTTTTCGATGCAAAAATTCTACACAATTTATCCCTTGAACTTTACCAAATTTCAAAAAAATACGAATTTCTTTTCGAGGATGAAGTAGGCTGGATTGATGATGAAAACAAAACTAATGATAAAATAAATGACAATGAATATGGAAATTAAACTATATAATTCTTTGAGCAGAACTATTGAGCCGTTTATCCCATTAAATGAGAATTTAGTTAAAATTTACTCTTGTGGTCCAACAGTATATAACTATGCACATATTGGTAATATGCGAGCATTTTTATTTGCCGATCTTCTACAGAGAGCAATAAGGACTGTGGGTAATTATCAGGTGCAATGGGTGATGAACATCACCGATATTGATGACAAGACAATTCGGGATAGTCGAATTGGGTCGGACTTATGGTTATCGGAAATGGGAATACAAACCCAAAATCCAATTGAAAACCTTAAAAATTTCACAAAATTTTTCACAGATAAATTTTTCGAAGATATTCAATCCCTTGGTATTGATTTATCGCACTTTTATTCAAATCCTCGTGCAACAGAATTTATAGCACAAATGCAGGATTTAATCAATCGAATATTTAATAACGGATTTGCCTACATTAACGATGGTTCTGTCTATTTCAATGTTTCTAAATGGTCTGCTGCCGATAAATATGGTAAGTTAAAAAATATTGACTGGGATAATTTTAAATCCGGTTCGCGAATTGATCAAGATAACTACGAACGCGAAGATGCCAGCGACTTTGTGCTTTGGAAAGCTCAAAAGGAAGGGGAACCTCACTGGGAATTTATCCTGGATGGACAATCTTTACCAGGTCGTCCAGGATGGCATTTGGAGTGCTCCACTATGGAATACGAAATATTGGGTTTACCATTCGATATTCATACCGGAGGAGTGGACCTACAGTTCCCTCACCATGAAGATGAAATTGCCCAAAGTAAAGCAGGTTATGGTATTGAACCAAATCCGTTTTGGTGCCATAATGAATTTTTGGAAGTAGAAGGTAAGAAAATGAGCAAATCCTTGGGTAATTTTTATACACTAAGGGAACTTATTAGTGCGGGCATCGATCCGTTGGATATTAGGTTGGCAATGTTTTCGGCTCACTACCGGACAAAATTTAATTTTTCGTTTGATGGTACCAATTCTGTTCGTAAAGCTCGAACCAAAGTGCAGGAATATATTTACGAACTATTCACAACATCAGAAACTACTGAAATCACATCAATACCCAAAGGCGATTCTCTGTTAATCAATGTGTTTAATGAACTTTCCAACGATTTACATACACCAAAGGCATTGGCAAGGATCTTTGAATTTTTTAATAAATTTCCTGCTGATAAACTTTCTAATGAATTGAAGTTGGAAGTTCTCTCCGATTTAAAGAAAATTAATGATGTTTTTAATGTTTGGAGATTCGAACCTCGTCCCGAAGAAATCGTTGATATTCCAAAAGATATAATTGAATTAGCAGAACTAAGATTCAAGGCAAAAAAAGAAAAAAACTACCAATTGGCGGATGAATTGAGGAATAAAATCACATTGCAAGGCTACTCAATTATCGACAAAAAAGATGGATACGAAATTGTCCCAAATTGATTTCCCATGCCGATTTTCGATAATTGGTGCTGGCAAGGTAGCAAAGTCTCTTGCAGATAAGTTGCAAGACCTTTCTTTGCTCGATTTTGTAGTATATCGAAATTCAAATCGGCAGAAGGAATTGATTGACTTTGGAATAAATTCTAACTCCATAACCAACCAATTGCAAAACATCGCAAATTCAGATATATTAATTATATCAGTCAATGATAATGCAATAACTGAAGTAATAGATAAAATTGAAAAAATCATTGATAGTTCAGCAAAGACCAAATTCGTTTTTCATACATCTGGATTAATTCCACCACAAGTTTTGCTACCTCTTGCTGATAAAGGAATAAACTTGTTCTCCGCCCATCCTGTTCAAACATTTTTCTTTCCAAGTAAATCACTTTTACGAAATATTTCGTGGGGTATAGAAACAATTAAAACAGATAAATCAGAAATTGCAAGAATAATAGAATTGTTGGACGGAAAAGCATTCTTTTTGCCTGAACAGTTAACAGAGAATAGGGCTCTATACCACTTACTTTGCGTTGTTTCGTCGAATTTTGTAACAACTACAATCGAATATGCAAAACTTCTCGGAAATCATCTTGAAATTGAAGACATGACGTTCCTTTCAGAATTGATTAAAACAACCTCTGATAACTGTATCCGCAATTTAAACAAGGCGGATACACCTTTAACTGGTCCATTGGCACGAAAAGATTTTAAAGCAATAGAAGATTATTTGGATAAAATCAACGAAAATACTCCACTAAAGGATATTTTGAAGAATTATTTATTAGCAAATATCGATTTAATGAAGGAAAAGGGCATATTCGAAAAAAGCGAAGCAATTAAGAATAAAAATAAAATCGAAAAATATTAATAATCAAAATCAATAACAACATCATTGCTCATTGGATGTGACTGGCAAGTAAGAATATAACCTTGTTCAACTTCTGCATCGGTTAACCCTTCTCTAATTTCCATGAAAACATTCCCGCTAATCAGCATTGCTCGACAAGTGGAACAAGCACCTATCTGGCAACTGTATGGGAATATTAATCCATTTTTAATTCCAGCAGTGATAATGTTTTCATCCTTTTCGACAATAAATTCATATTCCTGCCCATAAACACGTACTTTTATGTTTCGGTTTTCGAAGTCTGGTAATTGTGGCTTTGATGCTTCATCATCGTACAAATTGGAGGAGACAAATGATTCCTTGTGTACCTTTGCCTTAGAAATACTATATTCATCTATACTTTGTTCGATACTCTGCATTAAACTTGTGGGACCGCATAGAAAGTACTCTGCGTCCTTTGGGTTATCTATTTTATCCAAAATTAAATTCTTAAATAATTCAGTGTTCAACCGACCTAAATATTCATTACTATTCTGCTCTTGATTGCTTATAAAATGGTATATTTTCAATCTGTTTGAATTATTTTCGAATAGTTGATTTAGACCATCATTAAAAATTATGTTGTTTTGATTTCTATTAGAATAGAGCAGGATAATTGTACTTAATGGTTCAGAATTTAATATCGATTTTATCATCGACATCAATGGAGTGATTCCGCTGCCACCAGCAATCATAACATATTGAATTTTATTCTCGGATTTGGGTTCTACAGTAAAATTGCCTAATGGAGGTAAAACTTCCAATTCATCGGCTTCGGCAACATTATTCACTAAATAATTGGATACAAATCCACCATCGATATTTTTTATTGTTATTTGGATAAAGTTATCCATTGCAGGACAACTGGAAATTGAGTACGCCCTCCGTTCCTCATTACCATCAATGAGCAATTTAAGAGTTAGATACTGACCTGGTTTATATATGTACGTATTTTTAAGTTCTTCAGGGACTATAAATTGCAAGGAACAAGTATCTGAGGTTTCTTGTATTCTTTTTATAACTTGGAGTTTATGAAATAACATAATTTACACTAAAAAAAATAAAGTGACGAATTACCTTGAAAATAAGTATGGAAATCAAGGTATTTGTAAATGATAATGAATTAGGAAAGTCTGCGAAACTTCGACATAAAAAAGCCATCTGAAGTTGAATTGCCAAAATCAACAGAAATGTAGTATAGTCCTATTAATCTCAACTTGCCATTCAACTTGTATTTTTCGATTATATCTGTTGGAACCACAGGTTCAAAATTAGGATTATTTCCGAGAAAATTCTTTGCTATATCGATGTTTTCTTCATTCAATATACTGCAAGTGGAGTAAACTATGGTGCCACCAACGGCGACGAATTGGGAATAATGTTGTAAAATCGATTTCTGATTTATAACTAATTTTTCTAATATTTTATTTGTAAATCTGTATTTTTTCAAAGGGTCTCTTCTAATAGTTCCTAAACCGGAACAAGGTGCATCTATAAGCACTTTATCGAAATATCCTGGTTTTATTATTGATTGTTTTGAATTTTTGACAGTCAAATTAATTTTAATACTTTTAATGCCGCATCTATTTGCCCTTTTGGGCAATTCCATCAAACGGGCAAATTCTGTGTCATTTGCTATAATTTCGCTTGAATCATTTAGTAATGTAGCAATATGAAGACTCTTACCTCCTGCTCCAGCACAGGCATCCAAAACCTTATCATCTTGCTCTGGATTTAGAAATAGTGAAATTAATTGACTACCTTCATCCTGAATTTCGAAAAATCCATTTTTAAAATCATTTAATTCCGAAAATTGTACTCTTTGAGTTAATCTTATTGCATTAGGCACAATTTCAGAAAAAGTTGTAATAACATCTAAATTCTGGAATTGTTTTTGAATATTTTCAACTGAAGTTTTCAATGTATTAACTCTGATAGTAATAGGGGCTTGTTTTCGTGAATTATCTAAGAAAAGTTTCAATTGGTTGATTGAATCAAAATTTGGCTGTATTTTTTGTATCAATAATTTTGGAAAACTATAGAATATCTCCAGGAGCTCTATGTCTTTAGTATTTAGATTAAGAGATGTAATTGCATTAATTTTTTGATTCAATTCAACAAAATATTCGATTAAATCCGAAACAAATTCATTGTAATTTAGTCCAAATTCATTTTCTAAAAATTCATCCAAAACAAAATTCTTATCAAGTTTGCCTAAAATATCGACTGGGTGATAATCCGTTAACTTCTCTGGAAATACTATCGAAAAAGCGACAGAAACAATAACGTTCGCTGTATAATTATTTTCGAATTGTTGTTTTTGAGTTAAATTCCGAGATAAATAGTCAATCAGATACTTATTTCGGAAGTAAAAATACAATGTATTGCTTACAAATTTTCTTTCTTTGCTCCCATAGTTTTTTTTCTTACGGAAAATGTCGGAGATAAGTTTATCGGTGGGATTGTGCGACGAATAAGCTATTCGAATTAATTCGGCGGTATGTTCGAAAAGTGTTCTTAATCTCATAAATTCTTCAAATAATCAATAAGCTTGCTAAAGTTCCATTCCTTAGTGTAATGAATTGTATGAATGCCCAACTTGGTTGCGGCTTCGATATTTTCGGCAGAATCATCGATAAATATTGTTTCTTCTGGAATATATCCGCTGTGGTTTAAAACGTATTGAAATGAATCTAAATTTGGTTTCTTCAAACCAATGTGGTGCGAAAAGTAGGACTTATCGAATACATCTAGTAATTCCTTGCAAATTGGGCTAAATGAGTTATAGTGGATTTCGTTTGTGTTGGAGAACAAAGTTACATTAAATCTACTTTTTAATTTACTAACAACTTCGACAGAATCCTCCAAATATCCTACTAGCATAGCATTCCACGCAATACTGATTTCTTGGTCTGTTGCATCTAATTCAAGTTTTTTTCGGATATCAACCAAAAATTCATCAGATGTTTGCTTTCCCATCTCGTAATCACTAGCGATGTGTTTGAATCCGAATACTGAAAGTTGCTCAAAATTATTTGGGTTGCGAGATAATTTTTTGAATTCCAAATAGGATTTCTCGTAATCTACGTCGAACACAACACCGCCGCAATCAAAAATTAAATTCTTAATCATAATGTTAATTTTAACTAGCGAAATAAACGAATAAGATTAATAAATAATATGGAATTTATAAAACAAAAAAAGGTTGTATCGTAACCGAAACAACCTTTTTCTTAATCAGATTTCTTTACTGATTTCTCTGTGCGAGCCACTTGACGGACTTGAACCGCCGACCGGCTGATTACAAATCAGCTGCTCTACCAGCTGAGCTAAAGTGGCTTTTTGCTTTCTTGTTAAAAAGAACGTTTACAAAATTACGAAAATCAGAAAAAATAACAAAATTATTTGTTGTTTTTTTTAATTAATTGCTTTTACAATTAATTCGTAAACAGATTCAAGAGAACCCATACCGTGAATATGAGCTAATTTACCTTTACTTTCATAATATTCAATCAAAGGACTTGTTTGATTATGATATACTGATAGGCGTTTCATAATCGTTTCCTCTTTATCGTCTTCTCTTTGATAAATGTCGCACACACCCTTATCGCATTCTTCTGGATCTGGTGGTGGATTGTGGATGATATGAAATGTTCGGTTACAAGTACGGCAGGTTCTTCTTCCAGATAATCTCGATATTATCTCGGAATCGGGAACTTCGAGTAGCAGTACTTTGTCGAGATTTAAGTTAAATTCGACCATTAAATTATCCAAAGCAACTGCTTGTGGGATTGTTCGAGGAAATCCATCAAATAAAATACCTTGGGAATAATCGGGTTTGGTAATTTCTTCTTTTATCATGTTGATAATCAGTTCATCTGGAACTAACCTTCCTTCGTCCATAAACGATTTTGCCGAAATTCCGAGAGGTGTCATTTTGGACACATTCGAGCGGAGAATGTCGCCTGTTGACAGTTGCTTAACTCCAAAATTTTTACAGATCAATTCGGCTTGAGTGCCTTTCCCTGCCCCTGGAGGTCCAATAAATATCAAGTTCTTCATTTTTGTAATATTTTTTTTCAGAAATTACAAAAAATTAACAGAAATACAATACATAATAAATTATTCTTAACTTTGTAATGAAAAAAAATGTCCAACAACTTTTTAATAAATCCATGCAAATTCCAAGTTATAAAGATATCGATGTGGCTCATAAAAGGATTATACCTTTTATAAACCGCACTCCTGTGCTCAAAAGTAGAAATTTAAATCATATAACTGGTGCAAATTTATCCTTTAAATGCGAAAATTTTCAACGTGTTGGTGCTTTTAAATACCGTGGAGCAACAAATGCAATACAGAAGTTAACTGATACACAAGCCCGCAATGGAGTTGTTACACACAGCTCTGGAAATCATGCCCAAGCTTTAGCATTGGCATCTGGTGTCAGGGGTATTCCTGCTTATATAGTAATGCCGGAAAATTCACCAAAATCCAAAATCGAAGCAGTTAAATCCTATGGTGGAAACATAACATTTTGCGAACCAACCTTGGAAGCCCGCGAAACAAATGCTCAAACGATTATTGAAAAGACCGGAGCAACAATGATTCATCCCTACGACAATACAGACATCATTGCTGGGCAAGGTACCGCTGCTAAAGAGTTGATTTGGGAAGTTGGCAGTTTGGATATTATAATTGCTCCCGTCGGCGGTGGAGGGTTGCTTAGTGGTACTGCAATTTCCACAAAATCAATAACTCCCGAAACAATTGTTTATGCCGCCGAACCCGAAATGGCAAACGATGCACAGCTATCGTTCCGCAGCAAAACTCTTATCCCCTCGATATATCCAAATACCTTGGCTGATGGATTGAGAACATCATTGAGCGAACTTACCCTTTCTATTATTTTGCAATATGTTGATGATATATTAACCGCCAAAGAAGAAACGATAATTAAAGCTATGCATATGATCTGGCAAAGAATGAAAATAATTGTAGAACCTTCGGCAGCAGTTCCTTTGGCAATAATTTTGGAAAATCCACAACTTTTTGAGAATAAATCTGTCGGTATTATTCTTTCGGGTGGAAATGTAGATTTGGATAATTTACCATTCTAACTAAGAGGAATAGGTAGTTTTACATAAAAAGTTGTACCTTCGCCTAACTTGCTTTCCACATCGATTATTCCTTGATGTTGGTAGACGATGCGTTGAGTGATTGGCAATCCTAAACCTGTACCCTCGGGCTTGCGTGTGAAAAATGGATTAAATATTTTTGGTAAATCGTCCGGAGGAATTCCTTCTCCATTATCCGAAATTGAAATAACTACATAATTGGAATCTTTACGATGCTCAGCTTGTTCTATATAAGTTTGTATCGAAATTTTTCCGTTTATTTTGATTGCATCGGCCGCATTGGTTATCAAATTGATGAAAACCTGTTGGATTTGTTTTTGATCAACTAAGATATCAGGCAACTTGTCGTCGAGCTTCAATTCTACTTTTATTTCGTTTCTTTTTAATACAGACGATACTAATTCCAAGCTTTGAGGAATTACTGTATTAATATTGGTTGGCTTGACATCTGGCATCGATTGGCGGCTAAAGTTGAGCGTTACTTCGATAATGCGAGAAATACGCTCAACACCTTGTAATGCAGTTTCCAAATAACGATGTAAAGTAGGGTCTTCGCCAAGGTTGCGTTTGATAATTTGTAAATTCAGATTGACTGCAGCCAATGGGTTTCTAATTTCGTGAGTTACTCCTGCTGTGATTTGCCCAAGTAGCACCAATTTATCTGCTTGCACCAATTTATCAGTTAAAGCATGTTGTTCACCCACATCTCGAGCTATCGCATATATTATTTCTTCATCCGAAAACTTGATGAATTTTGCACTTACTTCCAGCATCAATTGACCAGAGCCAGTTTCTAATGATAATTCGCTTAGAACTATTGGTGAATTGCTTTTTTTTAGCAATTTGAATATCCGCCTAAATTGGGGAATTGGTTGTCCGATTATTTGCTTTCTATTGGTCTGAAGTAATTGTGCGGCATAATCGTTGGCCTCGAGTACTATCCACGTTTCCGGTTGAACAATAAACACTGCATCACTGGCATTTTCGAACAATGATTTGTACCACTGCAGTTGTTTTGTTAAGATGTCCAAGTTAGTATTGTTATCTTTTTCAGACTTCTGAGCTGTATTTTTTTTGTTTGTTTTGCGAACTTTGGTTACTTGTTGCTCCATAAATCAATTATGTTTGGTTGTATCTTTGGGTAAAGTTTGTATCTGATCTATCTTAATGTTAGTTAATGAGTCGAGTGAAAATTGCTTTTTTAAACTATCCAACTGTTTAGTTGGATCCAAAGTTTTAACATTGTCTATTTGATCCTGTAAGGAGTTCTGAAATTGTTTTAAAATTTTAGTAGGGTCAGAAAATAAATCCTGAATATTCATTCCTGGTTCCTGTTGAGGTGGTTTCATTTGTAAAGCGGGTATAGGAGGTGCTTTAAGTTCATCCAAATTTCTTTCTGGTAAATAGTCTAATTTTTTTCTTTCCTTAAGGTGTTCTGGTATTGGTTCACCACTTTGATTTGCAGCAAGATATTCTACCGCTAATTTGATGTCTTTGGCATATTCACTATCTGGATATCTTTCCACAAGTAATTTGTAATAATAGAGAGCGCTGTCGTACTGCCTAAGTCTTCTTTCGTACATCCATCCTACCGAATACAAAGTTCTTGGTTCGTATTTGTTTCCTGGATAATTATTTAATAAAGTGTTGTATTGGCGTATTGCATAAGCATACTCTTTGTGCAGCATTAATTCGGTACCTGATTCGAATAGTTCCCTTGCAGTGTCGATAATAAAAGCCTTAGTATAACCCATACGCTTCATAGCGTCTTTGCCATAATCAGTAAGTGAGTATTTGGTAGCAATTATATCCATTAAGGAGTCGGATAACCTTAAATCCTTGTTTTCGATTTTTAGAGCATATACATATAAATATTTTGCGGTTTCGGCTTCGTTGGGATTTGCAAATTCAATTGCTTTTTTGTAATAGTGAATGACCGAATCCTCGTTATTTAATTGTTCGTGTACTCTGCCCAATTCAAATAGATTTTTGGCAAGAGCAGATTGGGTTGAGTCATTTAATTTTTGACCACTTGCAAGACTTTGCATAGGTGAATAAATCTGAGCTTGTTTAAGTTTCCAATTATTCAAAACCGTATGCATTTTGTTTGCAGAATTAAATACTGGTGTTCTGGTTACCCTCGCTCTCGAAAAATACTGCAAAGCACGGTTGTAGTCGGATGTATCATATAGATCTTTTCCTCTTTGATAATATACTGCAATTATTGCTGGGTTATTTACATAAAGGGAATCTGCAAGTTTTTCCATAGATTCCATTTTGGTATAATCACCTCTTTGCTTTTCTAAAAGCATTTTTCCAGCAAAAGTACTTGCTTTCCATTCCTCATATTTTCCATCATTGTCTAAGTCGTTTAGAATTTTTTCAGCTAAGTCGTATTTACCGAGAAAAGAGAGTGAATTGGCAGTATAAAGTTTGGTTTCGAATGTTGTGATATAATCGGGACTAAAATTCATTACTTTGGACAATTCACTTATTGCCCTCTCGAATTTTCCGATTCTATATAGTAACAGAGCCAAATCGAGTTGCCACCTTGCTTTGAGCGATTTATCGTCGCTTTGAACTATAGCTTGTTTGTATGGTTTTACAGCTTCGTCCAATTCATTTAAATATAGCTTGGTTTCTGCTTGCAATCTGAAAGCTTGCGATAGAATGTCATACCTTTGTAAGGCCCAAGCTAAATCAACTGTTCGTGAGAGCATTACCTCAGCTTGATCGAATTTTCTTTGGATGAGGAGTGTTTTGGAAAATAATATTAAAGCATCAGGGGCAATATTATTCTCAGGAAATTTATCAACAATTTCGGCACATTTAATTTGAGCAGGCAACCATTCATTTTTATAGTAATACGCAAGAGCTATATTGTAAAGGGTTTTCACCATATAATCGCTTTTGGGATGGCGAGCTAAGATTTTGCTTCCTTTTATTAAGATAGAATCGATTTTATTTTCCACAGCTTGTCGCTGTTGTTTTGTGATAATATATTCCACCATAAAGGGCGGAACTACGGATTTATCGAACTTTGAAGAAAACAACGATGAATCGGGTATAACGACACGAGGATTATTTTTTACTTGTTCAGTTTGGTACTCGAACTCAACCTTTCCTGATTATAATAAGTATTGTAGTAAGTTGTAAAATTATCCCATCTCTTGCAACTTACAGATAGTAGAACTATACAAGTTACAAAGGTTAACAAAAACGTAGATTTGTTGTTATTCATTACTTTTTTTTGCTTTTACTAATCTGTATAAATTTTATGCCATAATGTATAAACTATTAAAGTATAAATTTATTTGATGAATGCTATCAAAATCAAAGAAAATTATAAATAAATCTTAATAAATCAAGAAGCGATGATGTGAATGAATCTTTTTGTAATTCGAAGAATATTTGCTTAATTATCGAATATTATTCAAAAAATGTTTTTATTAGTTTGATTTAAATATAAATCTTAAAATTCTTAAATATTCTAAAAGATTCCATTGGAAAAATCCATTAATCTTTTTCTCGAAAAATTTAAATTTTTGGCAATGTTGTTGGATATCACTATAGCAATAGATAAAAAGATAACTAAAACCAATCCTGCAATAATAGCAGTCCAAGTAAAACTCGAAGAATTAGTTTCTTGAATTTTATTGTATATCTCATGCTCAAGTTCTTTGGAATGTTCCACTAATTCAACACTTTCTTTTTCAGCATAAAGTGCAACTTTTTCTATACTAGTTTTGTGTTGTTCGAATTTAGGAATAATAATATTCTTCATCATTTTATAGCATTGGTCTAGTTTATATGTTTTATATAATGGCAGAAATCCATTGTCTATAATCCAAAACATTTCTTCAGCAATAGGCAGAGAATTGTTAAAAAATTCATTTTTCATCTCGTCTTCAGGCAAGACTTCTTTCCATAATGCTTTACGTTCGTTATAAATGTATTTATAATTTTGATACCATTCCAACTTATATTGAATTGTTTCTGGATTGTTTGTTATTAGCAATTCAAATAAAAATGACTCTACTTCAATTAAGAATAAAGGCGGTGGTAATATGTCTGCTTTCAAATCTTTGATGTTGTCGAATTTTTTGAATAATTCTCCGCCAATTTTTAATTTACTTGTTTCAATTCTAGTAATTTCAATAGCACTCGTAGTTTGAAAGATGCTCACGATCATTAATACCAAGAATGAAATCACGAAACCACCTAAAATGGTAAACATTTTAGTCCGATATGAATAATGGTTTAAAAATGACATTTTTATTCCCTTTAAATTAGCAAAATAAAATACAAATAATTTTTTTTAAATTGAAATTGTTAAGAAATAAAAACATTTCCAATTATTTGCAAAATTATTAAAATAATACAAACTTAATACATTTTTTTATTAATTTGCATTTTTATTTATAATAATTTCTTTATTAGTTAACTTATATAACTGTAAACTTTATTATATTTTGATTAGGTTAAGATAAATAATAGGAACATATTTGCAAGATAGTTACAAGTCCATAAAAATGAACAAGTTTACTCTCTCCTTTCCAAAGGAGTATGAGGTAAATTACCAGAGCTACTTTTACGATGACTCGGTTACGGTACTTCGGGTATCGTTATTAGTAGTTATGTTCTTATATGGAATTTTTGGGATTGTAGATACAATTGTCGCAAGCAATTTTTTTGATTTGTTTTTTACAATTCGATTTCTTATTGTCATTCCTTTTTTACTTACTGTATTCATTCTTTCTTATTTTAATATATTCCGTAAGTTTTGGCAGTATTCACTATTTTTTAGTGCTTTAGTTGGAGGCACTGGAATAATAGTAATGCTTGTTTATTTACCTAACGAAGCTTCATACTATCATGGACTAATCCTTGTAATATTTGCTGCCTACTTTTTTGTCAAAATGAGATATATATTAGCGACAATAAGTGGTTTATTATTAGTCGTTATTTTCAATTTTCTTATGAATAATTATTCTCTTGCAACTACTAATCAAATCTTTTTATATAATTTTTTCTATATAACAGCAAATGTTATTGGAATATTTGCTGCTTACAATCTGGAATTAATAAATCGTAGGAATTACCTTTTAAATGTTGCTTTACAGTCAAAGTCGGATAATCTTTTCGAAAAAAACATCAATCTTGAAGAAGAAATAAGATTGAGAACTAAATCGCTTGAAGAAAATCAGGAAAAACTAAACACACTCTTTGATACAATGTCGGAAATGGTTGTGTTTCATCAATTAGTTTATGAAGAAGGCAAAGCAACAGACTATTTAATCATCGATTGTAATAAACCGTTCACTCAAATTACAGGAATTAAAAAAAACTTTGCTGTGAAAAAATTAGCAAGTAAATTGTATAATTCCACCCCTGCTCCGTATTTAGAAATATATTCGCAATGTGTTGCCGACAATTCAATTAAAGTATTCGATACTTATTTTCCACCGATGGAAAAATATTTTCAGATATCAGCTGTACCATTAGGTAATCGTCGTTTTGCT
>CAYOPF010000057.1:0-16851 GCA_964405755.1 uncultured Chloroherpeton sp. | reverse complement strand
TATAAACTCTCTGAGTAAAGATGTTGCCAGGTTAAACCTATCGCTATGCTATTATTAGAACTTTTCTAATTCCAGTCTCCAGTAACAACATCAGATAAATTATCTCTTTGCATAAAAATATTGTTTCTTCCATAAAGTACAGTGATATTTATCTGATTAATTTCATCTGGTTTTAAGTGTATTTTCATCATGCCATCTTGATATCTGGGGACGCCAACAATACCTAAATCCATTCCGACCTCTTTAAAAAAGTCAAGAAATGAATAACGATAATTAGCAATAAAAGATCCTTTGCCAAACGGAAGAGGACCCTCAATACCTAATTCTGCGCCATTATAGCTTAATTGAGCAAGATACTCATATTGATCTACATTGCCATTTCGTGTATTTAAATCAAAAACGCCACTCATTTTGTCGCCATATTCTGCAGGAAAGGCACCTGTTACAAAATCGCTATTACTCAATAAACCAGAGTTAATCATTCCAACTGTCCCCCCTGTAGCCCCTTGTGTTCCAAAATGATTAGGATTAGGTAAATCTAAACCATCAAGCCTCCACAACAATTCTGTTGGCGAACCACCTCTAATAATAATATCATTTCTAAGATTACTAACACCCAAAACACCAGCGTAATTTTGAGCCATTCTTGCAGGATCGCCTCTTGAACCTGCAAATCTTTCCACATCCTCAATTGTAAACTGGGAAGTACTAACAAGATTTGATTCATTGATTGGAAGGAAATTATCTTTTGCAGCAGTAACTTCTATTGTATTTGCTAAAACGTAACTCTCAATTAACTCAAGATTTAAAATCAACTCCTTCCCCGAGGTTAATAGAATATTTTGAATTTGAGTTTCAAAACCAATTGAAGTTACTTTAATTGAGTATCGTCCAACAGGTATTGAATCAAATTTAAAACCTCCTTTGGAATTGGTCCGAACTTCTTTTTTAAACTTATCGCCGAAAAGTATAATTGATGCACCAATAAGTGGTTGTTGGTTATTTGAGTTTCTAACTTCACCTTTTACTTTTTGAGCTGGAATTCCATCTTGCGCATAAGTTGATAAACAAAACAATAAAGAACAAAATAAAATAAAAATATTTTTCATAAAAAACAAAATGATACTAGTTATTTTAAAATTACAAAATTACATGTATTTCATCTCACCACCACAAATATTTCTGAAAAATTTCCAATTTGAATGAAATACAAGCCGACCGACAAATGCGAAATATCAATTCTTAGCCCCTCGCCTGTTAGGAGAGGGGTTGGGGTGAGGTCAATCACACACTCACCGTAAGTGTTGTAGATTTTGATTTCAGATGTGCCACACTTTTGAAGTGTGGCACATCTCTCCATATTTATTTCAATATAATCCGAATCGGGATTGGGGGAGAGATAGTAAATTCGGTCAGCATCATTCGATCAGCAATCTATGTATACGAAGCAAGGAACCAAATTAAAAGATACTTAGCATTATCACTTCACAAGAGTTGAAAACTTATTTATTGTTTCGTTCAAAATATGATTTGGTGCTCTTACTATAAATTCTGCATTCCTAACTTGCCAGTCAAGACTTTTAATTTGGTCGGAAATAATTACACCTGATACTGGAAGATTTGATGGTAATACTACTTCGAAAGGATAGCCTTTAACTTGATTTGTGATTGGGCAGAAAAGTGCAAGTCCAACCTTAGAATTATAGATTTTTGGAGATATCACAATTGCTGGCCTTCTTCCTTTTTGTTCATGCCCACTTTGTGGGTCGAAATCGAGCCAGACAATGTCTCCACGTTCGGGACAATAATCAGTTGCTACCATATTTCTTTACCTTGAGCCTGTCCCGAAAAAATCTCTATATGAAGGTTTGATTCATCAATAAGTTCCACTATGTCATTCAATCGATATTCTTCCGAGACAGCTGGTATTAATTCAATCTTGTTATTCTTTAGCACAAGATTTATCCTTGAACCATCTTGAATATTGATCTGATTAGCAATAGCTTGTGGAATTCTTAGCCCAAGGCTATTACCCCATTTTTTTACTTTAATTTCCATCATTCACCTGTATAAACAATATATAAACAAAACTACAAAAATAAACGAAGACGTTAAAAGAAAATTGTAAGTATAAAAAAAGATCTTCTAAACCCAATACATACATTCATTACCTGCATTCATTACTTGTAATCTTTCGAGCCAATTGCTTTATTTTGTAATTTTTAAATATTGCAACAGGTTAGATTGTGGCGAAAAACTTTCAAGTGGTGCTTGATTTTCTGGTTAATCTAAATCTGATAAATCCCAAGTTGAGAGATTAGCAAAAGAAGTTGAAACTATTCTAAGTAAAGTTAGTCCAGATTTGGATTTCGATAGTACTGAATTCAAGAATGGAATTAAGCAAGTAGTTCAATTTCTAATGGAAGCAGAAGAAGGAGCTAAAGATTTGGAGAAAGTTCTTTCTGCATTAAATATTGACTTGGACACTGAAGAAACAAAGAAAGCTCTTAGTGATATAGAATCAATACTCATAGATATTGATAAGACAGACCTGTCCGAAATCGTGAAAACTTTAAATGAATTACAGCAAGGAAACCTTGACGAAAACATCCAAAATCTTGACAAGGCACTTAAAGAAATGGATGCATCTAAGTTTGACAAAGAAGTTGAAAAACTTGCCGAATCTTTCCTAAGAGCACGCCAAGAAACAGAACAATTAGTCGTAAAAAAAAAGTTAGCACTTCAAGCATTTTTAAAAGGGGAAAAGCCCTTCGGGTGGAATTGCATCAAAATTAAAAGAGAAGTAATTATCTTCATATTATTCTCCCTTAATAAATTCTATTTTTTAACATTTATTATGCCATTAGAAGCTTTGATCAATTTAGAAGTTTTTAATTCAGTTGCTTCGAAATGAAATGTTCCTACCCATTCATTATCAGTTAATTTAGATAAAGTAATTGCACCTGATAATTTTTTATTGAAAATAGTACTATCCTTTGTCCAGCTAATTGAAACCTCAGCATCTGAGAGCGGGTCAGTCAGGTAATAAGTTTTAGGACCAACTCCAAAATCATTCACTAATATAACAAGAGTATATGTTTCTGTATTTGAGGTCATTACTCCAGTTAATGATCTTTGGGTAACATTTACAAAATTCTTTGTAGATAATTGTACCTTGTTTGTTTTAAAAAAAGCTGCGATCTAAGCTTAAGTCAGTTTTAAGCATAAAATTATCATTGGTATTTGTAGAATTATCAGAGCATCCCGCAGAAATAAATATTGAAATTGCGAACCAAAAATATAAAAAGTATTTCATTTCTCTTCTCCTAAATATCTATAAAATAATTATATTACTTGCTTCACACGTTAGTTCGCCTTTTTGAGCTTTAACTCGGAAGAAATTGTGTCCTGTTGGCTCGGTGAGTGGTGTTTCGTAAGTAGTTTTGCTTGTTGTGCCGATGATATGCCAGCCGGTTTCGTAGTTGTTGCTCGATTCGATAAGGAAAGTAGTTCCTTGCGGATTGCCGTTGCGATTCCACTTCATAGTTCCAAGTCCTCCAAATTATAACAGATATATAAATATTCTATGTTTGCCTAATAAATACATGGCAAATCATTTTTTAAATATCTACTATAATTCTAATAATGCAAAAATAGGAAAAAATTATCTCACAATCATAAATATTTCTGAAAAATTTCCAATTTGAATGAAATACAAGCCGACCGGCAAATGCGAAATATCAATTCTTAGCCCCTCGCCTGTTAGGAGAGGGGTTGGGGTGAGGTCAATCACACACTCACCGTAAGTGTTGTAGATTTTGATTTCCTCCCCCTTTGTCCCCCTCGGAGAGGGGGAATTTATATCAATGTAATCCGTTGCGGGATTAGGGGAGATATCAATTTTATTGTTCAAATATTGATTCGTTACACTAAGAGGTTTCATTATATTATTAAGATACATCCATATATCATTTGCAAAGTTTGTGGAAATAAAAAACTGGTCATCGGGACATTCACCCATACGCACAATAATTATTCCTTTGGATGGCGAAATACTTAAAATTTGACCATCTTTACCAAGAGCGGCATACATATCTACTGGCGAATTGGGCATTAACATTGTATTGAATACTTTGGAGCTCCCTGGAATCATACTACTTTCTTTACCATTCAGCCACCAAAGATAACCGTAGGATTTGTTTAATTCCTGCGAAGTGTTTATCATTTGATTTAAATATGCTTTATCTTTTATGATATTTTTATTTTCCCAATAACCGTTATTAGCGATTAATATCCCATATCTTGCCATCGATCTTGCGTTACTGAAATATACGTTGTTATACCCAAGTTTCACCCAGGCACCATTCATACCAATCAGATTACGGATTTTCTGCGAAAAATATAAATTATAGTTCAAACCGGTTGCTTTCTCTACTACTTTTTCGAGTAAGGTGTAAGGTGCATTGTGGTAATACCATTGAGTTCCTGCGTCTGCTTTATACTTTAAGCATTCAGGGTCTGTGCAGTCCGGATATTCCACTTTATAATCCAATCCGGTGGTCATAGTTAATTGATTCCATATTGTAATTTTATCTTCCTTTTCGACTGGACTAGAGGTCCAGCCTTTTCCAAGATATTTCGAAGTTTTTTCGTTTATTTTAAGTAATCCCTCTTCCTGAGCAATGCCAACTAATGAAGAAGTTAAAGTTTTACCAGCAGAAGCCCAATACCATAAGCTGTCTTTGGTGAATGAACCAAAATATTTTTCGAGGACAATTTTGCCATCTTTTAACACTATAAAAGCTTTTGAGTTTTTTTCAGCTAAATACTTAAATAAATCATCAATTTTGGATGTATTCCAATTTAATGATTCCGGGCTGATTGTTTGCCAATCCGAACCTGTAAGTGGTGGAAAATACATGTCACCAGCAATAGCAATTGAAAAAATCAAGAATGTAAATATTGTGGAAAATAAACTCTTCATAAAAAATTCCAGGATTAAAAATATATAGACAAATACTTTTAGTTAAAAGTTTAATGTAAATAAAAAAAAGGCTATCCTCGGATAGCCTTTCAATAAATTGTTGATTATAAATCTATTCTTCAATTTCTGTGTGTTCAATTACCTGAGCAATTTCTATAGCATCATCATATTCAGCTCTTTCTTCATATCTTTCTTGGGCAAGCATGCGGTTGGTTCTGCCGAAGATATCGCCAATTTCGCTTTCTATGAGCATTTTGGTATATTTACGGAGACCAGTGCCTGCAGGTATTGGCTGACCTACTATAATATTTTCCTTCAAACCTATGAACCTATCGGACCGAGCATGAATTGCTGCATCGGATAGAACTCTAGTAGTTTCCTGGAATGATGCTGCCGATAACCAACTATCAGTTTGCAATGATACTTGGGTGATACCCAATAGCACTGATTCTGCAGTTGCATTTTCGGCTTGGCGAGCTTCGGACAATCGTTCTTCTTTCTTTTTAGCGATATTATTGATCTCTCGGAATCTCTTCTTGGAAATCAATTGTCCTTCGGATAAGTTAGTGTCGCCTGGATCGGTAACAACAACCTTATTTTTCAATTTTGTATTTTCATCATCGAATTTTAATCTGTCCACTAAGTCGTTTTCGAGGAATACTGAGTCGCCCGATTCCACTATTCGAACTTTCT
This sequence comes from uncultured Chloroherpeton sp., assembly GCA_964405755.1. Taxonomy (GTDB): domain Bacteria; phylum Bacteroidota; class Ignavibacteria; order Kapaibacteriales; family UBA2268; genus GWF2-33-9. The sequence continues at coordinate 11,174 of CAYOPF010000057.1, read as the reverse complement.
GCATCATTTGGCGTACGATAACTTCAATGTGTTTATCACTGATTTTTACACCTTGAAGGCGGTAAACATCCTGAATTTCGTTAACTAAATATTCCTGCACTGCAAATGGACCTTTTATACGCAAAATATCATGAGGATTGATAGCTCCTTCGGTTAATCTGTCGCCAGCTTTAACATAATCGCCATCTTGCACCAATACATACTTAGCATAGGCTACAGAATATTCAGCAGTATTCAATCCATCATGCGATGTAATTGATATAGTTCGTTGTCCACGCTTTGGCTTTCCAAATGAAACAATTCCATCCAATTCGGCAACAACTGCTGGGTTTTGCGGTGCACGTGCTTCGAATAACTCAGTTACTCTTGGCAAACCTCCTGTGATATCTCTTGTTCTACCGTAATCTCTTGGAATTTTGGCAAGAGCAGTACCAGTTGTAACAATCTCATCATCGTCCACTCTTAACTGAGCTTTCGATGGGAGATTATAAGCTTTAAGTATATTGCCATTATCATCAAGAATTTCAATCGCGGGTGACTTTGTTTTATCTTTGGAATCGAACACGATTTTGGAAATATGCCCTGTTTGTTCGTCATTTAATTCACGATAAGTTACATTCAGGTTTAGGTCGCGATAGCGTGCCCGACCGTTGTATTCAGCAATAATTGTTGAATTATACGGATCCCATTCGTAAAGTATTTGACCACGTTTAACGATATCACCTTCGTAAACAGAAAGTTCAGCCCCGTAAGTTACATCATATCGGGTAAGTTCACGGTTATTTGCTTCGTCCATAATCTTAATTACACCACTATGACTAACCGAGATTGATCGAGCTCCCTCGTCAGTAGTATAGGAAATAAATCGCAAATTTTCGAATTCAACTTTTCCATCGAATTTGGCAACTACCTGCGACTGTTGGGCAACAACTGCTGCAGCACCACCTGTGTGGAAGGTACGCAATGTTAGCTGTGTACCTGGCTCACCAATTGATTGCGAAGCAATAGTACCAACAGCTTCTCCCACATCGACAAATTTGCCTGTTGCAAGATTACGACCATAACACTTAGCACATACACCTTGCTTTGATTGGCAAGTTAGAGCAGAGCGAATTTTCACTCTCTCAATAGGCGAACCTTCTATTAAATCAGCTGCATCTTCGTCGATAATTGAGCCAGCCTTTACATAAATTTTATCATTTATCGGATCTACAACATCGACCAACGCAACACGTCCCAAAATTCTTTCTTTTAGTGATTCTTTTATTTCTTCGCCATCTTTGAGTGCAGTTATTTCGACACCGCGAATTGTTCCACAATCGATATCGGTAACAATCATGTCTTGGGCAACATCGTGCAAACGACGGGTTAAGTAACCAGCATCTGCTGTTTTCAATGCGGTATCTGCCAAACCTTTACGTGCACCGTGGGTTGAAATAAAGTATTCCAAAATAGACAAACCTTCTTTGAAGTTTGCAATAATCGGATTTTCGATTAATTCTCCTGAGGAACTGGAAATATTCTTTTTAGGTTTAGCCATCAAACCACGCATACCTGCCAGCTGACGAATTTGCTCCTTAGATCCGCGCGCTTGCGAGTCCAACATCATAAAGAATGTGTTGAATCCTAAATTATCTTTTTGAATAACATTGAATAATCTGTCTGCTACGGTATTGGTAGCTTTGGACCACGAGTCAATGATCTTGTTGTAGCGTTCACCACTCGAAATCATACCCATTTTAAAAGCACCTTCGTAGTTATCAACTGTTGCCTGTGTTTTTTCAACTATTTCTCGCTTTTCGGTAGGAATAATAATATCCGAAATGCTCACGGTTAAACCACCACGAGTAGCCATTTCGAAACCTGTATTTTTCATTGCATCCAGGAATTCCACTGTTCTAGCCAGACCTGCCTTGCGGAAACTCAAACCAATAAACTGTCGTAATCGCTTTTTAGTTAACAACTCATTGACATAACCAATTTCCTCTGGAACTATCAGGTTGAAAATTAATCTTCCAACAGTAGTTTTCAGCATTTGACCCTTAAACCGAACATTAATCATAGTTCCATATTCGACTTTGTTGGAATTCAATGCAATAATTACCTCGTCCACCGATGCAAACATTTTGCCTTCTCCAAGTGCACCTGGCTTTTGCTTTGTCAGGTAATACAATCCAAGCACCATATCCTGCGAAGGAACAGTGATAGGATCTCCATTCTGAGTATGCATTATATTGTTTGGAGCAAGCATTAACAATAGTGCTTCAAGTTGTGCTTCGTGGCTCAATGGTACGTGAACAGCCATTTGGTCGCCGTCGAAATCTGCGTTAAAAGCAGTACAAACCAGCGGGTGGAGTTGAATTGCCTTTCCTTCGATTAGCCTTGGCTGAAATGCCTGAAAACCTAATCTGTGAAGAGTGGGTGCTCGGTTGAGCATTACTGGATGTCCTTCGATAACTTGCTCTAAGATATCCCAAACCTCATTGGTTTTACGCTCAACAATTTTCTTTGCACTTTTTACAGTTTTTACAAAGCCTTTTTCGATTAATTTTCTTATTATAAATGGTTTAAATAATTCAACAGCCATATCTTTTGGCAAACCACATTCGTGGAGATTGAGCTCAGGCCCTACCACAATAACACTTCTTCCGGAATAATCCACACGTTTACCCAGTAAGTTTTGACGGAAACGTCCTTGCTTACCCTTTAATGTGTCGGCAAGTGATTTTAATGTTTTGGAAGTGTCGGATTTGTTTGCTTTCTTGGTGCTATCGAACAATGCATCAACCGATTCCTGAAGCATCCTTTTTTCGTTACGAAGAATAACTTCTGGAGCTTTAATGTCAATTAATCTTTTTAATCTGTTATTTCGGATTATTACTCTTCGATACAAATCATTTAAGTCAGAAGTAGCAAACCGACCACCATCCAATGGAATAAGTGGACGAAGATCAGGTGGTATTACAGGAATTACATCCATAACCATCCAGCTAGGCTCGTTTGTGAATTCTTTATCTTCTTTGCGACGGAAAGCGTCGAGCACTCTTAGTCTTTTCAAGTATTCTGCTTTACGTATTGCAGAAGTCTCATTTTTCAATTCTTCCTTAACACGGGCATATTCCTTATCGGCTTCTACTCGTTTCAGCAATTCTTTAACTGCTTCGCCACCAATCAATGCAATGAATTTGTTTGGATCTTCATCGTCGAGCTTGTATTCTTCAGGTGGAAGCGACGCTAGTGTTTTTAAATATTCTTCCTCTGTCATCAAATCTTTTGGTCGCAATCCAGTGTTACCTGGTTGGACAACAACATAAGATTCATAATATACTATTCTTTCAACATCTTTGGTTGACATACCAAGAACGGAACTAATCTTGCTTGGCAAAGAACGAAGGAACCAAATGTGAACAACAGGAACTGCAAGCATAATGTGACCCATTCGCTCGCGACGAACACTTTTATTTGTTACTTCTACGCCACATCTATCACAAACGATACCCTTATATCGGATTCGCTTATATTTACCACACGCACATTCCCAATCCTTAATGGGACCAAATATTTTTTCGCAGAATAAGCCGTCTTTTTCGGGGCGAAACGAACGATAGTTTATCGTTTCTGGTTTAGTTACTTCGCCGTAAGAACGATTTAGAATTTCGTCGGGTGAAGCTAATTTGATAATTAACTCCTTAAATCCTCCTCTTGGCATTGATATTTGTTGCATATTTATCGCCTCTCAATATAAATTAAATCTAAACCTAATCCTTGAAGTTCGCGAACCAATACTTTGAATGATTCTGGAACGTTTGGATCTGGCGCATTATCACCTTTTACAATCGATTCATACATCTTCGAACGTCCGGGGACGTCGTCGGATTTAACTGTAAGCATTTCCTGTAGTGTATTGGATGCTCCGTATCCTTCGAGAGCCCATACCTCCATTTCTCCCAATCTTTGTCCACCGAATTGTGCTTTACCGCCAAGTGGTTGCTGGGTTATCAATGAGTATGGTCCAATTGAACGGGCATGTATTTTGTCGTCCACCATGTGCGATAATTTGAGCATGTAGATAACACCTATTGTTACTTTTTCCTTGAAAGCTTCGCCTGTTCTTCCATCGTATAGAATAGTCTTACCTTCTCTTGGCAATCCTGCTTTCTCCAGAAAGTCTCCAACCTGTTCCCAGGTTGCTCCATCGAAAATTGGTGTAGAGAAATAAACCCCCAGTTTCTGTCCTGCCAAACCAAGCGCTGTTTCATATAACTGACCAAGGTTCATACGGGAAGGTACGCCTAATGGATTTAATACTATATCCACCGGAGTTCCATCTGGCAAAAATGGCATATCTTCTACTGGAACAATTTTAGAAACGATACCTTTATTTCCGTGGCGACCTGCCATCTTATCACCTACCTGTAGCTTCCTTTTCTTCGCAATATAAACCTTTGACATTTCCAGAATACCTGGTGGTAATTCGTCGCCTGAAGCCAATTTGTTCCTTTCGGAACGGAACATATTCTTTTGGTCGGTACGATAAATCAAGAAATTGGAAATCATTTCCCTAACTAATTGATTTTTTGTGTCATCTAATAAATAATCTTGATCTGCATCGAGCATTTCGGGTTTTAATATACCTTTCTTGTACGACTCATTGATTTTTTCTGCGTTCATTTTGGCATTAGGACGGAAAACCTGGATACCATTCCTTAGTTTTATTCCCAAAACAGTTTCGCCATCGAGCAACTTGATTAATCTGTTGATGCATTCCTGATCTAATTTTTGTAGAGTATCTTTTTCTCTTTTAGCTAAGTTTTCTTGTGCTTTCTTGTCCTTTTCTCTTGCAAATCTGTCATTTGTAATCTGGCGACGGGAGAAAAGTTTGGTATTCATTACAATGCCCTTCAACCCAGGAGTTGCTTTTAACGATACATCTTTCACATCTCCAGCTTTCTCACCAAAAATAGCTCTTAATAATTTTTCTTCTGGTGTTGGGTCTGTTTCTCCCTTAGGAGTAATTTTACCAATCAGTATATCGCCTTCTTTAACCTTTGCTCCGATTCGGACAATTCCTCTTTCATCGAGATCTTTTACCGCTTCTTCGCCAACGTTAGGTATTTCTCTTGTAAATTCTTCTTCTCCGCGTTTCGTATCGCGAACCTGAAGAGAAAATTCTTCTATATGCACAGATGTAAATACATCCCACGCAACCATATTTTGCGAGATAATAATAGCGTCCTCAAAGTTGTAGCCTCTCCAGGGCATAAATGCTACTAAAACATTTTTGCCAAGGGCTAATTCGCCACGTTCGGTAGAGGAATTATCAACCATGGGCATTCCACCTGTAACTTTCTGACCTTTTCTAACAATCGGTCTTTGATTGATTGTTGTATCCTGATTGGTTCTTTCGAACTTTTTCAAGTTGTAAACAACAACATCTTGATAGCCCCATGCGGTAAATTTATCTTTATCATTTCGGTCGTCGTAATACCTAACGATAATTTTTTCTGCGTCTACATACTCTACTATACCATTTCCTCTGGCAAATATTAGCGAACGGGAATCTTTTGCTACACGAGCTTCCATTCCTGTTCCAACCACAGGCGCCTGAGGACGCAATAAAGGAACTGCTTGACGTTGCATATTCGAGCCCATGAGTGCACGGTTTGCGTCGTCATGCTCCAAAAATGGTATTAAGGACGATGCTGCCGACGTAATTTGATCGGTAGATATATCCATATAATCTACTTCTTCGGGTGTTACCAAAACAAAGTCGCCCGATTTGCGAGCTCTAATTTTTGGTTCTAATATAATTCTATTTTTGTCGATGCGGGTTGATGCTGGCATTAATATATAACCATCTTCTTCATCGGCAGTTAAATAAACTACATCACTAGAAACAACACCTTTTTCTACTTTGTAGTAAGGTGTTTCTAAAAATCCTAAGTCATTTACTTTGGAATGGATTGCCATCGACGAAATCAAACCGATGTTCGGTCCTTCTGGGGTTTCGATTGGGCATAAGCGGCCATAATGAGTATAGTGGACGTCGCGTACCTCAAAACCGGCTCTTTCGCGGCTCAATCCACCAGGTCCCAACGCAGATACTCTTCTTTTATGAGTAAGCTCTGCCAATGGGTTAGTTTGATCCATAAACTGCGACAACTGGTTAGTTCCAAAGAATTGATTAACAACAGATGTGATTACTCTTGAATTTATCAATTCTGATGGGGAGAGAGATTGGTTATCTTTCAACCCCAATTTTTCTTTAATTGTTCTTGCCATTCTAGCCAAACCAGTGTTGAACTGATTGGCCAATTGCTCGCCAACTGATCTAACCCTTCTATTACTTAAGTGGTCTATATCATCGCCAGTCATTTTATTATCGTGAAGATACAACAAATGTCTGATTACCTGAATAAAATCTTCAATTGTCAGAACTGTAAAATCATAGTCTGCAGATACTTCCAATACATCTTTTATTTTAAACCTACCTACTAATCCCAAATCATATCTCTGATTGTTGAAGAATAACTTTTCCAGAAGTGCTGCAGCAGTTTCCACATCAGGTGGCTCTGTTGTTCTGATAGTTCTGAAAATTGTTTCCAATGCTTCATCCCTATTGCGTGTAGGGTCTTTTTGTAAAGTTTTTGCAATAATTGGTTCTTCGCTTGGGTCGTATTGTCTGTACAATTTTATTGGTAATACCAATGTGTTCTTGATTGTTTCGAACAATTTTGGTGTAACCACTGCATCTCTTGTGGCAATAATTTCACCTGTATTCAAGTCAATTATATCGGAAGCAACTTTACGGTTTTCGTATTGCTCTGTAAAGTCTTCTTGGTTAACTGTTTCGAACAAATCGAAAAGATTCAAAATATCTTCGTCCGAAGAGTACCCTAAAGCACGGAGTAAAGTAGTAGCAGGGAATTTCTTTTTCCTGTCCACATAACAATATAATACATCGTGAATGTCGGTTGTAAATTCCACCCACGAACCCCTCATAGGAATAATTCTTGCAGAGTATATTCTTTGTCCGTTTGGATGAATTGTATCATCGAAGAACACACCTGGGGACCTGTGAATCTGGCTTACAATAATTCTTTCGGCACCATTAATAATGAATGTTCCCCTATCGGTCATTGCTGGAATATTACCAAGGTAAACTTCCTGTTCAACAGGATCAATATAGTCTTCACTGTCTTTGTCGGCTTTACTCGATAATCTTAGCTTAGCTTTTAGTGGTTTTGAAAAAGTTAATTCACGCTCGCGGCATTCTTGCTCACTATATTTTGGGCGTTCGATACTATACTCGATAAAGTCCAATTGGAAAATTGACGAATTGTCCTCGATTGGAAAATTATTTTGAAAAACTTTTTGTAAACCAATTGGCTTTCTCTTTGAAGGTGGTACGAATTCTTGCAAGAATTCATCGTAAGATGTTATTTGCACATTCAACAAGTCTGGATAAAGGTCTGTTTTGCCAAAACGGGAAAAGTCAACTCTTTTACGAAGTCTGATAATTCCACTATCGCTTTCTAGCAATTTTACGTCTGCATTTTTATCGTAGGTTGCTTCTTTGTAAGTATTGAGCAAATAATCTATATTTGTTCCTTCAGCTTTGCCATAATTAATTGCCACGCGAACCTCCTATTAAATCGAAAAAATAAGGATTTATGGTGCCCAATTTTGTGAATTGAACATCATAAACCCTAATGATTTTTATTTTCAAAATTTCTGATTATTTTATTCTATTGTAGTTTAAGTATTAAAAATATTTTAACTCAAGAATAATTAACTGCTAAATTAAACATTCTTGTCTAATAATTTATTATTTTTTATAATAAAGGCAAGCGAAGAAAAGGTTCATTGTCGAAACCTTTACTTCGCTTTGCTAAACTCAGACAAATTATTGCTAAGTTGTATGTCATTATTATCGATAAGCTCCAATTGTCTTTTAATGCGCCGAAAATCTTCGAATTAAGTATTATTTACTCTTACTAGTCTAATCTTACTTATTTTAAAGTAACTTTAGCGCCTGCTTCTTCGATTTTCTTCTTTAAATCTTCAGCTTCTGCTTTCGATGCAGCTTCTTTGATTAGTTTTGGAGCAGCTTCAACTAAATCCTTAGCATCTTTCAAACCAAGACCAGTAATTTCGCGAATTACTTTGATTACATTGATTTTGTTTGCTCCAATATCTGTCAATTCCACATCAAATTCAGTTTTTTCTTCTACAGCTGGTGCAGCTTCGGCAGCAGCGCCTGGCATCGGGCCAGCCATCATCATTGGAGCTGCAGCAGTTACTCCAAATTTTTCTTCTAATGCTTTCTTTAATTCTGCTGCTTCGACTAATGTTAGAGAGGAAATCTCTTCTAATAATTTTTCAATTTTTTCTGACATTTTTGTATACTCCTAAAAAATTTTTCTAATTAATAAATAAAATGCAATTATGCACTTTGTTTTTTGGCAACTTCTTCGATAAGGGATGCTACATCTCTCATCACTGCATTAATCGAACCGATAATGCCCGAAACAGGTGAATCCAAGCTGCCCAGGATTCCTGCTATCAAGTCTGCTTTTGACGGCAATGTTGCTAATGTCTTTAACTGGTCTTTATCGTAAAATACTCCTTCAATAATAGCTGCTTTGAACTTGGGCTTATCCTCTTTGTCGAGGATTGGCTTCAGCACTTTGGCAGGAATAGTTGGGTCGTCATAACCAAACGCCAACCCAGTGTTTCCTTTAAGAAAATCGCTTGTGGGATGCATTAACCCAACTTGTTCTAAAGCGATTTCTACTAAAGTGTTTTTTGCTACCTTGTATTCTATTCCCTTTTCTTGAAACAATTGTCTAAGCTTTGTTGTAGATTCGACGTTCATTTTTTCGAAATCGAGGAAATAGCAACCATTTGCTTTTTGGAATTTTTCTACCAGAGACTCAACAACTTGCTTTTTTTGTTGTAAATTGCCCATAATTTATTCCATTGATTTATACTTTTTGCAGCAACACATAAAAATGTGAGAAGCATGCTGCATTTGCGTAATAGCCTTAATTTAATTTTTTATTCAGTTGGTATTGTCGATTCAATTATCTGAATACCTGCACCCATAGTCGAACTAACACTTATATTTTTTACGTATTTTCCTTTTGCAGTCGATGGTTTGGCTCGCAGAATATTGTTATAAAATGTAGCCAGATTTTCCATCAACTTTTCTTCATCGAAAGAACATTTACCTATTGCGGCAGCAACGTTTCCTGTCTTGTCCACACGGTATTCAATCTTACCAGCTTTCACTTCGCGAACCGCTTTGTCGACGTCGAATGTAACTGTTCCAATTTTTGGATTAGGCATCAAGCCTCTTGGGCCTAATATTCTACCTAACTTACCTACTTCGCCCATCACATCGGGAGTTGCAATAATCACATCAACATCGGTCCAACCGCCCTTGATTTTTTCGATGTAATCATCTAATCCAGCATAGTCTGCACCAGCATTCAAGGCTTCCTGATCTTTCGGACTTTTTGCAAGTACCAAAACTCTTACAGTTTTGCCTGTTCCATGTGGTAACGAAACTGTTCCACGAACCATTTGATCGGCTTTACGGGGATCGACTCCCAACCTTATTGCTATTTCGAACGATTCATCGAATTTAGCCGTAGCATTCTTTTTAATTAAGGTTACTGCTTCGCGAACATCGTAAGTTTTGTTTTTATCCAAACTTTTTGCAATAACTGTATATCTTTTACTAGCTTTTCTCATTTTTGTTTCCCTTCATTTATCCTTCAATTACCTCAATACCCATTGAGCGGGCAGTTCCTTTTACCATACTCATTGCTGCTTCGATTGTAGTGGCATTTAAGTCTTTCATCTTCAATTCAGCAATTTCTTTAACTTGAGCTTCAGTAACATTGCCAACCTTCTTTTTGTTTGGCTCTGCGGAACCAGACTGTAAATTTGCTGTTTTCTTGAGCAACACAGGAGCTGGAGGGGTTTTTATAACAAAAGTAAAACTTTTATCGGAAAAGAATGTTACCAATACTGGTAAAATTATTCCTACTTGTTTTTGAGTTTGAGCATTAAACTGCTTTACAAACTCCATACCATTCAAACCACGTTGACCAAATGCAGGACCTACAGGAGGAGCCATAGTTGCTTGACCAGCATTTAGTTGTAATTTGAACGAACCCATAATTTTTTTTGCCATTTTATCTACTCGTTTTTTAAATTCAAATGTTTAATTTAATTGTATTTATTTTGTATTAATGATTTTCAAGTTCAACTTGCGTGAAATCAAGTTCTACTGGTGTTTTACGACCTAAAATACCAACTTCTACCTTTAACTTTTGTTTTTCGTTGTTAACTTCTTTCACAGATCCAGAGAAAGTGTTGAATGGACCGTCTATCACTTTAACAGGATCGCCAACCTGGAAAGATGTTTCAATTGTAGACACATCTTTGCGTTCCTCTACCCTGCCCATAATTCTGTCCACTTCCGCTTTCTGTAAAGGAGTAGGTTCATTGCGGCGCCCCACAAATGCTACGACTGACGTCAAGGATACGATAATATCCTTCATCTTTTTATTAAGTCTGCAATTAACCATTATATAGCCAGGCAAGAAATTTTTGATTTTGGTTCTTCTCTTACCATTACGTACTTCGAATACAGTTTCTTCGGGCACCAACACATCTTTTACCCAATCACCAAAACCATATCGTTTGGTTTCTGCAAAGATTTGCTGCTTAACCTTGTTTTCTTGGCCTGTATAAGTTCTTAGAGCATACCATTTGAACTCAACTTCATCGTTTGTTTGATTTTCGGTCGACTGAACATCGTTTGGTTGTAATTGTTCAGGTTCAAGCTCTAAATTATTATCTTGGAATTCTTCCATTTTCGTAGCCTGTTAAAATAACAATGAATATAACCAAGTGGAAACTTGGTCGATTAAGAAAACAAATGCAGTAAGGATTAGTGTTGCAGCTATTACTACTTTGGTAGATTCTGTTAACTGTTCGCGTGTCGGCCAGGAGACTTTTTTCATCTCGACCACAACGTCTTTAGTAAAAGATTTGATTTTTCCGAACATTTTCAAGCCTTAAAAAATTTGCACGGGTGGTAGGACTCGAACCCACAACCCGCGGTTTTGGAGACCGCTACTCTACCAATTGAGCTACAC
>CAYOPF010000056.1:0-16930 GCA_964405755.1 uncultured Chloroherpeton sp. | reverse complement strand
TAATTTAAACGTTGTGATGAAAAGATTAACCTCCATATCCATAATTATAATGTTACCTACATTGATTTCAAGTTTATTTGGAATGAATTTACTAAATTATATGGAAGAAAGTCGATATGGGTTTATTTCTGTTGTACTTTTGTCGTTTTTAATTTCATTCTTTTTCTACCGTTATTTCCGTAGAAAAAATTGGTTTTAATTTATTTTATTAGAATTCAATCTGATTTTACCAATAAAAAAAGTCCGATAGTTAAGAATATCGGACTTTTAAATATATTTTATTATAAATATTATTCTTTCCAGCAAACATTCAAATTACGAGCAGCAAAAGCATCGTTTATTCTTTTCACAGGAGTAGTGTGTGGGGCATTCTTTACCATTTCGGGATTTTCGTCAATCTCTTTATCTATAGCGATAAGTGCTTGAGCAAATTCTTCTAAACTTTCTTTCGTTTCGGTTTCGGTAGGTTCTACCAGTAATGCTTCGTGTACAATTAATGGGAAATATACAGTTGGAGCATGATAGCCATAATCCAGCAATCTTTTTACCATTTCCATTGTTGTAACTCCACGTTTCTTTTGTCGGTCGCCACTCATCACAAATTCGTGCATAGATTGTTCATCGTGAGAAAATTCAAAATATTCTTTAACAAGTGATTTCAGATAATTGGCATTTAGAACCGCACCACTACTTGTTTGGAACATTCCTTCTTTGCCTAACATTTTGATGTAATTATAAGCACGCACCAAAACTAAGAAGTTGCCATAGTAAGTATGAACTTTGCCTATAGATTTTGGCAGATCATAATCAAAATTATAAATACCGTTTGCAAACTTAATTTGTGGAACAGGTAAATATGGCAATAATTTCTCGGAAACAACTACAGGACCTGCACCGGGACCTCCACCACCATGGGGTGTTGAGAACGTTTTATGAAGATTGATATGCAAAGCATCTACTCCGAACTTGCCTGGCTGAGCTACACCGATTAGTGCATTAAGATTTGCTCCATCCATATAGAGCAATGCACCTGCTTCGTGTAAAGCTTTTTCGATAACACAAATATTCTTCTCAAAAATTCCAAGAGTATTGGGATTAGTTAACATTAGAGCAGCAACTTCGTCATTTAATTTCGACTTGAAGTCCTCGATATCTACTCTGCCGTGCTCATCAGATTTTACATTCACTATCTGAAAACCAGCAATAGCAGCACTTGCCGGATTGGTACCATGAGCTGAATCAGGAATCAAAATCTTGGTTCGTTTCACATCTCCGCGATCTAGATGATAAGCTCTTATCATCATGATGCCAGTAAATTCGCCAGCAGCACCTGCCGCAGGTTGGAGCGTTACGCCGGCCATGCCAGTGATTTCCACCAAATCTTTGCCTAATTCATACATTAATTGCAAAGCGCCTTGAGTATGCTTTTCGGGCATAAATGGATGTATATTGGCATATCCATCATATCCAGCAGCTTTTTCGTTTGCTTTTGGATTATATTTCATTGTGCAGGAACCTAATGGATAGACTCCTTTTTCGATATTATAATTCAGGTGAGATAATTTTAGAAAATGTCGGGCAATCTCTATTTCGCTTACTTCTGGTAATTCGCAAGGGTTTGGGCGAATGTATTGGTTCGGAATTTCATCATTTAGGTTTATAGTTTCTACATCCAATTTTGGTAAACTATAAGCACGTCTTCCACTATGGGATTTTTCGAATATTAATTTTTCCATAATTCTGAAAATGTTTTTTTGTAAACTTCAAAATTACGATATTTTTCTGTATAATTCTAAAACTTTTTTTGCAGCATTTTGTTCTGCTTCTTTTTTTGAATTTGCTATTGCGGTACCCATTAGTTTGTTATCGACAAAGGCACCAACTAAAAATGATTTTAAATGGTCCGGACCGGATTCTGAAAGTATTTTATAAATTGGGAAGGCAATCCCTAAGGATTGAAGAAATTCCATTAATTCACTCTTATAATTGTGTGTTTCGTAAGGATGTAGCATTTCGAGCATTGGCACCAGTTTCGACAAAATAAAACTTTTTGTACAATCATATCCACCGTCAATATATATAGCTCCCACGATAGCTTCCAATAGATTCGAAAGGACATTTAGATTGCCCAATTCAATCATCTTTTTAGTATTTTGCGAAATTTGTATAAATTTACCAAGTCCCATCTCTCGTGCTACTTCGCCCATGATGGCACGATTTACGAATTTTGCGCGAAAACTGCTTAATTGGCCCTCGTCTCTGCTTGGATGGTTTTGAAACAAGTAATCCGAAATAATAAAATTATAGATGGAATCCCCAATAAATTCCAGCCGTTCATTGCAAAAAAGTTGATAGTTGTGTGTACCTTCAATTTTTTTTATAAGTAGTGGGATAATCGAGCGGTGAATGAGAGCTTGTTTGTATAAATCAACGTTATTAATTTTAATAGATAAGATATTTTCCAATTGAATTTCTAAATCGGCAGGGAATATATCAAGTTTTGAAATTTCATCCAAAATAAAATCGGACGAAAGCTTTTTTTGTTTCATCCGATTTAAATTATCTTTGTTACTTTTAATATTTTCAGAATTATTAGAGTTTTCCAACTTTATTCATATTTTTTGAAAATTGCAGTTGCATTATGTCCACCAAATCCAAAAGTATTGCTTAGAACAACTTTTATTTCTTTTTCAATAGGTTTATTTGGAACATAATTCAAATCGCACTCGGGATCGGGAGTAAAATAGTTAATTGTTGGAGGAATAATTCCGTATTTGATTGCTAGTATCGAAAGAATAGCTTCTACTGCACCAGCGGCACCCAGCAAGTGTCCTACCATAGATTTGGTCGAACTTATTAACATTTTGTAGGCATAATCACCGAAAAGTGCTTTGATAGCAGCGGTTTCGTTCTTATCATTATACGGGGTAGAAGTACCATGAGCATTGATGTAATCGATATCATTTGGTGTTAAATCAGCATCAGCAATAGCCCATTTCATTGAATTAAAGGGACCATCCAAAGTTGGTTGTGTTATATGGAATGCATCGTCGCTCAGTCCAAATCCTGCAAATTCTGCATATATCTGGGCACCTCTGTTGAGAGCATGTTCTTCGGTTTCAATAATCAATACGCCTCCACCTTCGCCAATCACAAATCCATCACGATCTTTATCAAATGGTCGTGAAGCAACCTCTGGGTCATCATTGCGTGTGGAAAGTGCCTTCATGGAATTGAAACCACCAACACCCATTTCATTTATGCTTGCTTCGGAACCACCAACCACCATCACGTCGGCATCGCCTCGTTGCACATGCATCAAAGCAGCAGCCAGTGAGTGAGTGGATGTTGCACATGCAGAGACTGTTGCATAGTTTGGTCCTTTAAAACCATACTTAATTGCAATATGTCCCGGAGTGATGTCCGAAATCATCATTGGGATAAAAAATGGGGAAATCCTGTCTGGTTTTTGTCGTTCTATTACTGATTTATATTGGTCTAACAATGTATTCATTCCACCAATACCACTACTTACAATAACACCAACCCTTTCCTTATCGACTTTTTCTAAATCGAGTTTGGAATCTTCGAGTGCCATAGCTGTAGCAGCCATTGCATAATGTGTGAACAAATCCATCCGTTGTGCTTCTTTTCTGTTTATGAATTGTTGGATATCAAACCCTTTCAATTCGCAAGCAAAACGTGTATCGAAATTGGTAGCATCAAAACGGGTGATGGGAGCTGCACCGCTTACTCCTTTTTTAATGTTTTCCCATGTATCGGAAACATTGTTGCCAAGAGCAGTTACAGCTCCTATCCCAGTTACAACTACCTTTGGGTAATTATATTTTGGCATATTTGCTTTGTTTAAATTAACCTAATTTTGAATTGAGATAACTAATAACATCGCCAACTGTCTGAATTTTTTCAGCATCAGCTTCATCGATTGAAATATCGAATTCTTTTTCGAATTCCATAATTAATTCTACTGTATCCAAAGAATCTGCACCTAAATCTTTTGTGAAAGATGCTGCATCTGTAATTTGGGATTCTTCTACACCCAATTTCTTTACGATGATTTCTGTTACTTTTTGTTGTACGTCAGCCATAAAAACTCCTTAAAAATTTGTTTATAAAAATATTTATAGGTATAATCCACCATTTACGTTAAGTATGTTTCCAGTAATATACGAAGCTTCGTCCGAACATAAAAATGCAACTGCATTTGCTATATCCTCGGGTTCGGCCACTCTTTTTAATGGAATGTTTTCGATGAATGCTTTTTTCTGTTCATCGTTTAATTTTTCGGTCATTGCAGTTCGAACATAACCAGGTGCAACCAAATTAACCAAGATATTTCTACTTGCCAATTCACGAGCAATTGATTTAGTAAAACCTACTAAACCTGCTTTGGATGCTGAATAATTAGATTGTCCTGCGTTACCCATTAATCCGACAACTGAACCAACATTTACAATTCGGCCGTATCGTTGGGACATCATCGGACGAGAGATAATTTTAGTACAAATAAATGCGCCTTTCAGGTTTGTATTTATAACAGCATCCCATTCTGATTCACTCATCCGCATAAGCAAGTTGTCGCGAGTAATGCCAGCATTATTTACTAATATTTCAATTTTGCTTTTTTCTTCGATAATTGTATTAACGCAATTCTCGATTGAAGAAAAATTGGATACATCTGCCTGCATGCATTTTATGTTCTTTGTCAATTCCTGATTTTCGCAAAAAACTTCGCTTTCATCTGGAATGACATAATCCAAAGCATAAACAAAGGCACCTTCGCTTGCAAGTTTAATAACAATTGATTTGCCAATTCCTCGACAGCCTCCTGTTACTATTGCAATTCTATTTTCAAACCTATTTTGCATAATTATTTAGATTGTATAAATTTATAAACTTTAAAATTACAAAAAAAAATTTACTTAATAAAATTTTGGTAACTTTCGTAAGTATCAATTCCGAACAATTCGATTTCGGATAGTGTTCTTTTTAACAATCCTTGCAACACATTACCTGCACCAACTTCCACAAAGGATTTGATTCCATCTTGGTTAATATTTGCCATTATTTGCGACCACTTAACAGGTGATGTTAATTGTTCAATTAATGCTGTCTTTATCGCTTGTGCTTGAGTTTCAGGCTTGGCAGTTAC
The DNA here is from genome assembly GCA_964405755.1 of uncultured Chloroherpeton sp. GTDB lineage: Bacteria > Bacteroidota > Ignavibacteria > Kapaibacteriales > UBA2268 > GWF2-33-9. The sequence goes on along the minus strand of CAYOPF010000056.1, from coordinate 11,757 downwards.
GTTAAGATAAACAGGGAACTGAGCATCAGCGAAATTTGTCGAATTTATTGCTTCTGATAATTTTTCGGATGAACTTTCGAGCAATGGAGAATGGAATGCACCACTAACAACTAACTCTTTAACCATCCGTGCACCAGCAGCTTTAAATTTATCGGCTGAATTTCTTAATAAATCACGGGAACCCGATACTACTAACTGACCTGGAGAATTATAGTTAGCTGGAACAACAACATCGCCATTGCCACCTTCTGTAATTTCCTTGCACACCATTTCCACCTTATCATCATCAAGACCTATAACTGCGAACATTGTTCCTGGCTTTTCTATTCCACTTTGGAACATTAGTTGTCCGCGAAGTGAAACAAGTTTCAAACCATCTTCAAAACTAAGTACACCAGTTGCATAAAGTGCTGCATATTCGCCCACACTATGTCCGGAAGTAGCAATTGCTTCAATCTTATCTTTTATAAAATCGTAGAGTAATGCGCTATGTACAAAAAGTGCTGGTTGAGTATATCTGGTTTCTTTTAATGTTTCTAATGGTCCATTAAAGCAAATTTCTGAGAGTTTGTAACCTAATATTTCATCTGCTTTTTGATATAAATTCTTGGCATAGTCGGAATTTTGGAACAAATCCAAGCCCATTCCGACATATTGCGATCCCTGACCGGGAAAAATTATTGCTGTTTTCATAATTAACCTCTTTTATTCATATTCCATCGTAATAAAATGGCACCCCATGTGAAACCAGCGCCAAAGCCAGCCAACACGATGTTGTCGCCTTTCATAATTTTACCTTCTGAGTACCATTCCGACAAACAAATTGGAATAGTGGCCGCTGTTGTATTACCATACTTCTGAATATTAATCATTACTTTTTGTGGGTCCAAACCCATTCTGTCGGCAGTAGCTGCAATAATTCTAAGATTTGCCTGATGAGGAACCAAATAAGCAACATCCTCGTGAGTTAAGTTATTTCGTTCCATTATTTCTACAGATACATCCGCCATTCCTTTCACTGCAGCTTTAAATACGTTCTGTCCATCTTGAAAGATATAATGTTCTTTGTTGTCAACTGTTTCGTGGGAAGAAGGCTTAAAGCTACCGCCGGCAATTTGTTTTAAGTATTTTCCACCGTCACCATCGATTTGAAGAATTTGGTCGATAACTCCCATGCTGGGGTCGTCGCTCATTTCAATCAAGCATACTCCTGCTCCATCGCCAAATAATATAGCTGTTGCTCTATCATCCATATCCATAATGGAAGTCATTTTGTCGGCACCGCAAAGGAGAACCTTTTTCGATGTTCCACTTTCAACTAACGAACATGCCGTCCTTAGTGCAAATAAAAATCCTGAACATGCGGCCGAAATATCAAATCCCCATACATTTTTGAGTCCCAATTTATTTTGGACCATTGCGGCAGTATTCGGAAACATATGGTCTGGAGTTACAGTTGCAACGATTATTGTGTCGATTTCCTCTGGATTGATTTTATAATCCTTGAATAATTTCTGAGCAGCAGGGACTATCAGATCCGATGTTGCTCCTTCTTTTAAAAATCTTCTTTCTTGAATTCCTGTTCTGGCTAATATCCATTCATTCGAAGTATCCAGATATTTTTCGAAATGAGTATTATCAATAATATCGGATGGTAAAAAATGAGATACTGCCGTAATAGTAGCTGGCATATTAATTACCCTCAATTCTTTATGGTATTTTGTTTAATTATACTTTCAATTTTTGATACAAGTTGGTTATCGTGAAGTTCGACTGCCCTTTTAATCATATTCATTATTGCTAATGGTGAGGATTTGCCATGACCAACTATCGAAATGCCATTAACTCCCAAAACTGGAACTCCACCATATTCCTGATAATCTAATTCTTTAAACAAACCTTTCAGTGCAGGTATGGACAAACCAACCTTGATTTTGTTGATAAAACTTGAAGATGATATTTGCTTCAATTTGGATTTGAACATCGAACCAATACTTTCGGCAAACTTTAAAATCACATTTCCAATATATCCATCGCAAACCACAACATCGACAGTACCATGCAAAATGTCTCGACCTTCTACATTTCCTACAAAATTTAAATTGCTTTCTTTCAGCATAGTATAAGCTTCCTTTATTGCATCTGTACCTTTGGTGGATTCTTCGCCAATGTTCAACAATGCAACAGTAGGTTTCTGTACTTTGTAAGCAATATTATAGTAAGTCGAGCCCATTAATGCAAATTCATATAAAAATCGGCTTTTGTGGTCGATAGTTGCACCAACATCAACAAGTAGCGTAGGTCGGGATTTTGTTGTTGGGAAGAACGATGCAATAGTCGGACGGCTCACTCCTTGAATTCTTCCAAGCAAAATAGTGGAAGCAGTTAAAGTCGCACCAGTATTACCTGCAGAAACAAAAGCATCGATTTGATTATTGGCTACATCGGATAGGCCTCTGTAGAGTGGGGAATCTTTTTTGGTTTTAAGGATTTCTGTTGGGTCGTCGCCCATAGCTATTGTATCGGTAGTATGGACAATAGTAAAAATAGATTCATCAATATTGTTTTGTTTGGTAATTTCACGAATTTTTTCAGCATTACCATACAAAAATATCGATACACCTTTTTTTCCAAAAACATCATAAGCTAATTTTGCACCTAAAATTTCATTTTTAGGTGCAAAATCACCACCCATAGCATCAACTCCAATCTTCATTAGTTACTTATTTTTCTATAACTAAACGACCGTTGTAATATCCACATTCTGGGCATGCAGAGTGAGATAATTTTAATGAGCCACATTGTGGACATTCAACTGTTTGTTGAGGTGTAGCTTTATAATGTGTTCTTCTTTTATCTCTTCTTGTAGATGAAAATCTTCTGTTTGGATTTGGCATAATATCCTCTATCTTTTTTTTTTAAAATTTCAACTTTTTTAATTCGGACCATCTGGGATCCGATTCTTCTTCAATACCTAATTCAGGGTATATTTCATTCAATTTTTTATCGCGATACTGCGGAGCAACTTTCTTCATTGGTATATTCAGGATTAATTCCTGGCGAAGCTCCTCGGATAAATCCAGAAACAGATCGTCCTCATGAACGATTATTTCTCCGTTTTCATTTTCAAATTCACCTTTTTCTTTTAGTATTGTATATAGCTCGTTATTGACAGTAAAACTATAGTCAAATCTAGCACTTATTTCTTCCACATATTCTTCCAAAGAAATATCGCAGATGAGTTTTGCATTGCATTTTGCATTGCCAACAACGGTGTATCTCTTACCAATTTTGGTTAATTTCCCTTCGACTGTTATGTTACCAAAGAACTCTTCGGGCAAATCTGTTAAATTGCTAATATTGTCTTCCAAGGTAAAGTCCGATTCTCCATCTTTGATACCATGTATTCTAATCTTAAGCATCAGTTATGTCTTTTCAATTATAAAGATTACAAAATTAAGAAAAAAAAAGGAATTAACCTATACTTCTTTTTTATTAATTGTTTAAGTTTTTTTTGTTTTAATAATTTATTACCAAATCTTACTTAGTTTTCGATAAAAATAGGCAAGATTTTGAGAACATTTTTTTTAAAACTTTCTTGTAATCAAGAAAAAATGAGACTGCCCTACTTAGACAGTCTCACTTTCTTAGAAAAACAATAATAATTCTAAATTCCTTCCATAAAAGTCGCGTACAAATAATCTCTGTTCAATTTAGCAATAAAGCGAACTGAGATATTTTTAGGGCAAGCGGCTTCGCATTCATAATAATTAGAGCAGCCGCCAAACCCCTCGTCCTCCATTCTTTTAATCATTGCTCTGGTTCTGGTTACTTTTTCGGGTTGTCCTTGGGGCAATAAATTAAATTGACTAGCCTTAGCTGCAACAAACAACATGGCAGAACCATTTGGACAAGCAGCTGCACATGCACCACAACCGATACACTGAGCAGCATCCATTGCCAAGTCGGCTATTCCTTTGGCAATTGGATTAGCATTTGCATCAGGAGCAGATCCTACATTTGCAGTTATATAACCACCAGCTTGTATAATTCTATCGTAGGAAGCTCTATCCACAATTAAATCCTTCATAACAGGAAAGGCCTTATTACGGAAAGGTTCAACATAAATTTCATCGCCATCTTTAAATTGGCGCATGTGTAATTGGCACGTTGTTGTTCCCATTTGAGGACCATGTGGCCGTCCGTTGATAACCATCGAACAAGTTCCACAGATACCTTCGCGGCAATCATGCTCAAATGCTACTGGATCCTCATTCTTTGCAATTAGCTCTTCATTCAGAACATCGAGCATTTCCAAAAAGGACATATCGGGGCTTACCTCATTCATATCATATTGCTGAATCATTCCTTTGCTTTCGGGATTGGCTTGTCGCCATATATGCAATTTAATTCTCATTTGTAACTCCTTTCGCCTAATTGTACAAATTCGTAACTTAAATCTTCTTTATGTAAAATAGGTTCAACTCCAACTCCCGCAAATTCCCAAGCAGACACAAAAGAGTAATCTGAATCGTTACGCTTGGCTTCGCCTTCTTCGGTTTGGTATTCTTCGCGGAAATGAGCTCCACAGGATTCTTCTCTTTTAAGTGCATCCAATGCCATTACTTCTGCAAATTCCATAAAATCAGCAACTCTGCCTGCTTTTTCGATTACTGGGTTGATATAGGAATCTGGTCCGACAATTTTCAAGTCGTTCCAAAATTCTTCGCGAACTTCTCTGATTAGTTCTAACGACTTTTCCAGCCCTGCTTTGTTTCGGGACATACCCACATAATCCCACATAATCTTTCCAAGTTTACGATGAAGCTGCATTGGAGATTGTTTTCCATTGATATTAATCAGTTTTTGAATTCTCACTTGCACTTCTCTTTCAGTTTGAACAAATGCAGGATGGTCGGTAGGCAATGTTTGTGGTTTTCCTTTGGAAAAATAAGCATTAATTGTGTATGGTATCACAAAATAACCATCTGCTAAACCTTGCATTAGGGCACTTGCTCCCAAACGATTTGCTCCGTGGTCCGAAAAATTGGCTTCGCCCAGAACAAATAGACCGGGGATGTTGCTCATCAGGTTATAATCGACCCAAAGCCCACCCATTGTGTAGTGAACAGCTGGGTAAATCATCATTGGTTCAATATAAGGATCAACACCAGTTATTCTTTCATACATCTCGAACAGGTTGCCATAACGTTCCTCAATAACTTTTTTTCCTAATCGGTTGGTTGCATCACTAAAATCTAAATATACTGCCTGTCCAGTAGCATTCACTCCCCTACCCTCGTCGCATACTCGTTTTGCCGCTCTCGAGGAAATGTCGCGAGGAGAAAGGTTGCCATAGGATGGATACATTCTTTCCAGGTAATAATCTCTTTCATCTTCTGGTATTTGATTAGGCGGACGCTTGTCACCAACTTTCTTAGGCACCCAGATACGACCATCATTGCGAAGCGATTCACTCATCAAAGTAAGTTTGCTTTGATGCTCGCCACTTGCTGGAATGCAAGTTGGATGTATTTGCGTAAAGCAAGGATTTGCAAATAATGCTCCGCGTTTGAAAGCACGATAGGTTGCTGTAACATTGCAATATTGAGCATTTGTCGAAAGGAAGAATACATTGCCATAACCTCCTGTAGCTAAAAGTATTGCATCGCCATAATGGGATTCGACCTTACCAGTCACCAAATCTCGAACAACAATACCAGCAGCGCGTCCATCCACAACCACTAAGTCCATCATTTCTTTTCGGGTATGCATTGTAACTTTCTTTGCTGCAATTTGTCGGCTTAGTGCAGAATATACACCAAGCAGAAGCTGTTGACCAGTTTGACCTCGTGCATAAAACGTACGGGATACAAGCGCTCCTCCGAAAGAACGATTAGCAAGAGTTCCACCATATTCGCGAGCAAATGGAACACCCATTGCAACACTTTGGTCTATAATATTTGCACTTACTTCTGCTAATCTATAAACGTTTGCTTCGCGTGAACGGAAATCCCCACCTTTTATGGTATCGTAAAATAGTCTCCATGTGCTATCGCCATCGTTTTGATAGTTTTTGGCAGCGTTAATTCCACCTTGAGCAGCTATTGAATGGGCTCTGCGAGGTGAATCGTGATAAGTGAATGCATCCACATTATAACCAAGTTCTGCTAAAGTTGCTGCTGCTGCTCCCCCTGCCAATCCAGTACCTACTACAATTACTTTAAACTTCCTTTTGTTTGCAGGATTAACAGGTTTTACTTCCGATTTGAATTTCGACCATTTATTTTCCAATGGTCCATCAGGAATTTTTGCATTTAAATTCATTGAGCACCTCCAATTAAGCCTAACAAAACAGATAATGGTATCGAGAGATAAGCGATTGCTATGAATGTACCAAAAATTACACTAACCTTAATTATGTACGGTGTAAATTTCGGACCGTTCAACCCCAGAGTTTGAAACATACTTTGCATTGCGTGGGAAACATGAACTCCCAGCAAAATTACAGCAATTATGTAGAAGATTGAGACAACAGGGTCTTTGAAGCCATCTATTACCATTTTATAGGCATCGTGACGGACCTTCTTTACATCAATTCCTTGTTCGTAGGCGATATCAAAGCCTAAATCTGCAGGGATTACCTTTGCAACTGAAGATTGCTCCTCGTAACCTTTAAATTCAGGATTAATATCTCTGGTAGTAAAATGAAGAATATGAAATATCAAAAAGCATCCTATCATTACTCCTGTCCAAATCATCGAGCGTGAATTTAATTTAGCCTTTAGATAATTTGTAACTGCATATTTCTGCGGTTTGACATTATTATTGTATAGTTTTAGATATACTGAAGTAATGATGTGGAATATGAGCGAAAGTATTAAGATGATTCTTTCCACCCAAAGCAACTCACCTAAGCTTTGTAAAAAAGCTGCATAGGAATTGAAAACATCTTTTCCTATAAATATCTGTAGGTTACCAATTACATGACCTGTGATGAATACTCCAAGATAGAGCCCGGTTATTGCCATCACAAATTTGCTTATAACCAAATGGTTAAGATATTTGAACATAGTACCTGTAGTTTTTATTTTACAATAATTAATTTAGTTTGATAATCGATAATTATCGAAATTACAAAAAAAAAATACTTAATGTAACTTTGAAATGAATTATGATACATTATTAATAATTTAGTTAAAGTTAAATTTTGGGATAATCAATTTATATAAATGTTAATATTGATAGTAATTTATTTTTTATTAATTTTACTGAAAATATAATGGACAAAAATGGAAATTTCAGTTAAAAGATTGTCGGAAGAAGAAATAACCAGAAGAAACATACGGCAATGGCCAATTTGGCAGAAAGAAATATCGAAATTCGATTGGTATTATTCAGATACTGAAGAATGCTTATTTCTCGAAGGCAAAGTTACTATTCATTTCAAAGGTAATATCCTGGATATTGGTAAAGGCGATTTTGTTACTTTTCCGAAAGGATTGGAATGCGTATGGGAAGTAAAAGAACCAGTTCGAAAGCACTATAATTTCAGATAATTTGGATAGGATAAATGCCAAAATTTTATTGGTTAGTCATATTAATTGTAATAATTTCAGTTAATTTTTCATTTGCCCAACCTAAATCGAAAAAGTCGAGCAGTATTAAACCTCTTCGAGTCTATATTTCTGGTATTGAAATGGGCAAGAATCTGGAAGACTTAAATCCCTCGTCGGTGGAAGCAGCATTTGCTTTTTCGATGATGCTAACCAATTTCTTTGATATAATTCCTCAAAAGTATGTAGATTCTACAAGAATTCAGTGGAAAAGAGAGGGAAAGACATTCACAATTGTCGACTTAGCAAACCATTTTCAAGCAGACTTTTTGGTATACATCAACTTAAATCGTTTTAAAAATATGCTAAGGTGCGATATTACATTATTATTCGATAAAAATTTCCAGAAAAAAAGTAATGGTAGCGGATTCTCATTTATAAACTATCAGGATACTGTTTCCAAAAATTATTTGTATGATCCCTCGATTCTGACTGCTTTGCAAAGAGCATTTGCAGTGGCAGTAAAGGATAGCAATTTATATGCAAACACAAAAAATCCGGTGATACCAATACCTTCATTAGTAATCACTGGAATTGAGTTTCGGAAAAAAGATGAACTTCCTTCTTGGTCTCTTTTTACTAATTCAGTAATTAATTCTTACTTCATGGTTGAAAAGATTTTTGATATTATTGCTCCAAGTAATAAATACCAACCCTTCGATATAGAGACAAGAGATTCGATTTATGCTACTTTCAACTTTTTTGCTCCAGAAAATTATAAAGCACCGAACCAAATGGAGTTGTATGCTTTAAGGCAATTCGAAATTGAAACGATTATTACTGGTGCTTTCGAACAAAAAGTTGAAGGAGGGGAATTAGTGTTAATTCTAGCAAAATTCACAAACGTCGGGCTTACCGAGATAAATCGTGTGAAGGGCTTAGTTACAAGCGATTCAATTTTGGAATTCGAAAAAGTAATATCTGAACTCACCAATCAGCTAATTGGCAAAGAAATCTTAACAGAAGATTAAACTTTTGTAGTTCCAAAATCGTCTAATATATTTTCAACTTGATAAATTATCGACCCAATTTTACCTGTTAACTAAAATTTAATGTTATGAAAAGAATTATTTTGATTATTTGTGCAATTTTTATTGCCATTATTGACGTTTATTCACAACCTTTTACTCTAGAAGGTACCATAATAGACAAACAAACCGATAAACCCCTAAAAAGTGCATCTGTCTCTATTAATCGCAAACGTGACAGTTTGTTGATTAAGGGTGATGTAACAGATAAAGATGGAAAGTTCAAAATTGAGAATATAGAGCACAAGAATCTTTTTTTGAAAGTTAACTTTGTTGGCTATAAACCACTTTACAAGGACGTAAAGTTCGAAAACGAATCAAAAATAAATCTAGGTAAACTCTATTTAGACCTTGATGTCGTTCAGATGAAATCAATCCAGGTAGTGGACGATATGGTGAGAGCAGAAATTAAAAACGATACAACTGAATTCAATACAAACGCTATTAAAACACAACCTAATGCCGAAGCTGAGGAATTAGTAAAGAAAATCCCTGGTGTGCAGGTGGACCGTCAGACTGGTAATGTTAAAGCACAGGGAGAGGACGTAAAGGAAGTGCTTGTTAACGGAAGACAATATTTTGGCGACGATCCCATGATGGCAATGCGAAATCTACCTGCGGATGTAATCGACAGAGTTCAAATATTCGATAAGATGAGCGATCAAGCACAGTTTTCAGGATTTGATGATGGTTCCCGCTATAAAGCAATGAATTTGATAACCAAAGGCGGAGTGCTGGTATTTGGAAAACTCTATGGTGGATATGGCTATGAAGATAAATACACCGCTGGCGGTAATGTGAATTGGATGACAAGCACAGCTCGGCTTTCGATAATAGGTATGTCCAACAACACAAATCAATTGAATTTCAATTTCCAAGATATATTGGGAATTTTTGGTTCGGGTGGAAGCAGTAGCAGAAGTCACGGACCCAGCAATCAAGTAAGGCAAAGAATATTCTCTACTGGAAGTCAGTTTATGCGTCCACCATCTGGTGGTGGTCCGTTTGGCTCTTTATCCGATTTCTTTGTTGGCAGTTTGAATGGGTTGACTTCCACTCATGCTGCTGGAGTTAACTATACAGATACTTATGCAGAACAGCTTCAATTAAATATAAGCTATTTTTTGAATTACACCGATAATGAAAACGACGAAGACTTATGGAGGCAATATTTTGTTAAAACCGATACAAATTCCCTCTACAATCAATCAACAATGAATAATACTAAAAATCTAAATCATAGAATTAATGGTAAAATAGAGTGGAATTTGGATTCCAACACAAGATTAATAATTCGACCTAATGGCTCCATTCAATCAGCTGATTCCCGATATTCACTGTTGGGTAAAAGCGTTACCGATTTAAATCAATTATTGAACAACCAGGATAGCAAAACAAATTCAGAATACGGTGGGTACAATTTTTCTAACGAAACTACTTTGATGGAAAGATTCAATAAAAAGGGCCGTACCCTATCATTGAGTATTCGAAATCAGTTTAACAAAAACGATGGTGATTACTACTTAAATTCATATTACAACGAGCTTGTTCAGCAATTCTCTGATTCATTAAATCAGTATAACAAATCTCTTCGTAACGGATCAACTCATCGTGGCGAATTTACTTATACCGAACCACTTGATACAAATATGCAATTATCTCTTACTTACGAGCCTTCGATTTCGGACGACAAAGAGGATAGGGCATTATATAAATTCAACATCTCCGATAAGGATTATAATATTATTGATTCATCGTTATCAAACTATTCAATTGCCCAAACAACAAGCCATAGAATAGGTATGGGTTATAGATTTACGAGTTCATTTCTCGATTTTAATTTAAATTTGAATTATCAATTATCAAGTTTAAACAATGAAAAGCAAAACATATTTCCATATACCATTGAAAAGAATTATTATAACTGGATACCAAGGGCTTTCTTCAATTTTAAATTGTCGGATAAATCCAGCATAAGAGCTCATTTTTCGGTTTCTACCCAAACACCTTCGGTAACTCAGTTAAGTCCGGTTGTTAACAACTCCAATCCTCTCCAGGTAACTACCGGTAATCCGAATTTGAATCAATCTGTGAATTACAATTTCTTTACTCGCTATTTTGGTATTTTCAATAATAATCGTAGCAATTATTTCTTGATGTTCAACGTATCCAAAACTGATGATTATATTTCAAATATTACATTTTTTGCTCGTAACGACACTACAATCAACAATTACAATGTAATCAAAGGAACACAGGTTTCGTTGCCTCAAAACTTTGGCTCGGCATACACAGCTCGCTCATTCACTACCTTGAGTGTTCCAGTAGATTTTATTAAATCGACTTTAAATCTCAATGGAGGGTTCAGCTATACCGAAGCCCCCGGACAAATTAATGGTCTGGATAATTTATCCAAAACTTACACATATAATTTAGGTTTCGATTTAAATAGTAATATTTCCCCAGAAATCGATTTTTCGGTAGGAACTACAGCATTGTACAATTTGATGAGAAATAATGTACGAAATACATTCAATGGCGAATACTACAATATTATTTCTTTTGCCCGAGTTAACTGGACTTTCTGGAAGAGCTTCTTTGTTTCACTTGATTTGAACCATAGGTATTCTACTGGTTACACGACTGGATATAATCAAGACCTATTTATAACGAATGTAACATTGGGTAATCGTGCTATCTACAACAACAATTTCGATATCCGATTGCAGGTTTTTGATTTGTTCGACCAAACAAAGAGTATTTCGAGAAATATTACCGATGCATATTTCGAGGATATTAACAGTTTAGCTTTACGACGCTACGGTATGCTTGCCGTAACATATTACCTAAGACCATTTTAACCTGAAGATTCTTACTTTTCCTGTGGCTGCATTAATTTAAGAATCATTAGGCTTATTCTTTTTATTCGGGTTTCTGTTTTTTTTGCCTCTGTAAAGTAGGCAATATGTTCTCTCTTGTGCGAAGGAGGCAATCTGAGAAATCTCTCCTTAGCTTGTGGAAATTTTTCTAATTCATCCAGTAATTCTTTCGGAATTTCCAGTAGTGAATTCATAGCATCACTTTTTTAAGTAATTTTGCTTTTTTATGGAGTA
>CAYOPF010000055.1:9500-17159 GCA_964405755.1 uncultured Chloroherpeton sp. | reverse complement strand
CCTATCTCGCTGGCAATCCACTTTAAGTCTGATATTAATTCGTTTAGCACATTAATTATTCCATTGACGCTTGTCTTTAAGTTATTCAAGTCCCCTTTATATTCATCTGTAACAAGTTCAGGAATATCGCCATCTGAGATTTGATTAATATACGATATTGCTGTATTTAGTGGAGTAATTATTCCATCGAGCATTGTATTCAAATTATTGGCAATATTTATGTAACCACCTGTAAACTTGGTATCGTTTATTCTCGAACTTAATTTGCCTTCCAATAGCTTGTCTATTGTTATATTTAATTCGCTTTCTAAATTTGCTTCATTGGTGTAATTCACCCATTGCACTACAAAGCCAAACTTATGTCCTTCTTTATTGAAGAGCGGATTAACAAGCAATTTCATCACTTGATTACCTATTCGAATATTTGCTTCGTGAGTCTTGTTTAGTCCGGATAGTAGATTTCTGTTATGTGATGGATTTTTATGCCACATATCTATGTTACTTCCAATCACCTTCTCTGCATCGAACGCTGCGAAGTTCTTTTTATAATCACTTTCATAAGTCCTTAAGAATTTCTTCTGAGAATCATTTAAATATGCAATAACCCCATTTTCATCACCAAGCATAAAGTTGCCAGCAAAATCGAAAATATTGCCGACAATGTCCAGTGACTGATTTACTCCTTCCAACATTTTAGAATAAACACCTTGGTGCTTATACGAATCTATTCTGTAATTGAGTTTACATTTACCAAATTCTACCGATACTGAGTTTACATCTTCTATTAATGTATTCATTGTATCAATTAATTGATTCAAATTGTTCTTTATTTCATTAAAATCTCCCCTATATTCATCTGTAATTACAGGTGGAATATCGCCTTTTGAAATCCTATCAACATATTCAGCTGTTACATTAATTGGCTTGATTAGTGCGTCAACCAAATCATTCAAACCTCCTACCATTGCCTTAAATTCACCTTTGAATTTATTGGAATTGGCACGAAAATCTAATTTGCCATTTTTCATATTGTCCGAAAGTAGATTAATTTCCAATGTAATTTCTTTCAAATTGTCGGCTAATATATTGCTTGCGTCGATAATTTGCTTGGTTTCATCTTTGATTTTGATATCTTTGTTCAAGTTTAAGTTTCCTTGCGAAAGTGAATCGGAAGCATCAGCAGCAAACTTGACTGACTTAAGAATTCCTCTAATAAGTATAGTCGACAAGAAAATTGTAATTAATAATGCTGCTATTCCTATAATAAGCATCATTGTAAATTGTGATTCGTAAATTTCAATTGCCTGATTCGAGGATTTATCAAATAATTCGGTTTGATACTTAATTAAGTTGTTAATAGAACTTATATATTGGTCTTGTGAAGTTTTAAAATCACCATACATAAAATTTTCTATCTGAACAACATTATTAGTAGATACAAAATCTAGCATTTGAGACCTTGCTTTAAGATATTCCTTTCTTGCATTAAGAATTTTATCAAGAATTTCTTTGCCTTTTTCAGATTTTATTGTTTCTTCCAGCTTTTTTAGGTTTTCGCCTATTATCTTTGTTGAGGTTTTAGTTACTTCCAATTCAGACTGCTTTCTTTCGGGATTGTTAGTAATTATTGCATTTCTAATAGCAATTGATTGCTTATTAACTTCATCGATGATTGTATTTGCCCACATAGTTTTTGGGAATTTGTCCTTAGATAAATCTTCTACTTTTCCGTTAATAGAAGAAAGTGAATTGATACCACTATATATCAATACAACGATGAATACTAAAAGTATTCCAAATGTAGACAATAATTTTGTCTTGATACTCATATATACCTCTTTATTTTTATTCTAATTTTTTTTTATCTATTCAATTTTTTGTAAAATTTCATCAACCAGAGTTGTTTTGAACAACTGAGCTGCATCAATATCAATATAATTTGCAAATTTGTTGATTGTTTCGTCCTCGTCTTCGCTTATATTATGTTGAAACATTTTTCCTGAGGAATTGGCAATATAAACGCCTAATGCTATTAAGTGGTGTTTGAATGCTTTGGATTCAACTGGGCTTACTTTCAAATCCAATGTTACATCGATTTCTCGTAAAATATCTTTTATTGTGTTCTTATCGGTTTTTGGAAATACTTCGTCTATGTACTTGTTTGAATCATTAGGCAGCAATATCTTGACAAGCTCGGATCTAAACTCATTTTTACTTGAACAAAAGTTTGAAAATGCATTCAATTCTTTGTTATCGACTTTTCCATCAGCTGATGCAACCATTGATAATACAATGGCAGGGGTTTTATGGAGTAAATCCCATTCTTGTTCTGAAAATAATTCTTTCATTTTTTTTATTCTTTTATTTAAACAATTACTAATTTACAAAAATAGAATTATAAATTTAACTAATTTTTATTTAATTTTTAACATATTTTATATATTTCTATGAAAAAAAAAGATATTATACAAGATAACAATCAATTTATTACGATTAATAATGCTTTCCAAAACAATTTAAAAAACATATCTTTATCAATACCTCGTAATAAAATAACTGTGATAACAGGCATCTCTGGTTCGGGTAAATCTACTTTGGCATTCGACACTCTTTATGCCGAAGGCCAACGCAGATTTGTTGAATCATTATCGTCATATACTCGACAGTTTTTAGAGAGAATGGAAAAACCTAAAGTGGAATCAATTGGTGGATTGCCCCCTGCAGTAGCAATTGAGCAAAAATCACCTCCGAGAAATCCACGCTCGACTGTTGGAACAATTTCTGAAGTTTATGATTTGCTTAGAATTTTATTTGCACGGGTTGGAAAAACATATTGCTATAAATGCAATCAACCTATGCAAAAAGATTCTGCTCAAAGCGCTGTCAATTCTTTAAAGTCAATCGCTGGGAATACTAAGTTATACATTATGTTTCCGGTTTCTCCTCAAACTAAGAATTTGAAAAATGAATTGCAGAAATTTCGTGAATTAGGTTTTTTTCGTGCTATCAAAAAAGGTTCAAACGAAATTATAGATTTCGAGAATAGTGACATAGAAACAAATTTGTTGAATGAAGAGCTGTACATTTTAGTGGACAGAGTAATATATAATCCCGATGAGGAAATAATTTCAAGATTGACCGATTCAATCGAAACAGCATTTGGAATGGGTGATGGAAGAGTAATCATCCGCGATATTGACATGGACATGGATTACAAATACAGTTCGATTTTCGAATGTTCCGATTGTGAAATAGTATATCAGGAACCATCACCGCATCTTTTTAGCTTTAACAGTCCATTAGGCGCTTGTCGTCAATGTCAGGGATTTGGCAGAACAATAGGATGGGATGAAGAATTGCTTATTCCAGATGTATCAAAATCTATGGAAGATGGTGCTTTGCACCCGCTAAGAACAGAAGCAATGTCCAACTTGTTATTCGAATTACTTAATGGGCTTAAGAAAACTGGATTTCCAATAGATAAACCATATTTTTTACTTGACGACAATGAAAAAAGACTTTTATGGGAAGGGAAAAGTCGTTTTCGTGGTATAAATGGAGTTTTACAACATTTCGAAGAAAACAATTATAAGGTTCAATACAGAATTTTGGCTAACCGTTATCGTGGCTATACACAATGTAAATCATGCAATGGTTCGAGAATTCGAACATCAGCTCGTCAAGTCTTTATTCAAGAGATGAATTTACCTAAATTGATTGAAATGCCAATATCCGAAGCATGTATTTTTTTTAATGACTTAAAGTTGAATGATTATGACTTTAAAATTGCTAAACAAGTCTTAGTAGAAATTAGACGACGTCTCGAATTATTGGTAAAAATTGGCCTTGGTTACCTAACTTTATCAAGATTATCGCATACTCTTTCTGGTGGTGAACTTCAACGAATCAATTTGGCTACTGCTTTGGGCTCATCATTGGTTGGTACCTTATTTGTCCTGGATGAACCAAGCATTGGTCTTCACCCATCGGACACCAACAAATTAATAAATATCATAAGAAGTATGAGGGATATAGGCAACACAATCGTTGTGGTAGAACACGATTTAGATGTTATACAAAATGCAGATTACATTATCGAATTGGGACCAAAGGCTGGAGATAAAGGTGGCGAAGCTGTTTTTAAAGGTGATTATCCAGAGTTAATAAAAGATGAAATTTCAATAACATCGGACTATTTAACAAAAAGGAAAAAAATTGAAAAAGTAAATTCCAAAAGAAGTATTAATAGGAAGCTCCGTATAATTAATCCTCGTGAGAACAATTTGAAAATGGATTTGGTAGAAATACCTTTAAATTGTATAACAGTTGTAACTGGTGTTTCTGGTTCTGGAAAGAGTACTTTGGTTACGGACATCATTTACAATGGAATCAGGAAACTGAGGGGTGAGCCAAATACTAAAGCAACAAAATTTGAAAAAATTGAAGGCCATGAATTAATAGACCAAATTCAAATTATAGACCAGTCCCCTATTGGCCGATCTTCTCGTTCAACACCAGCAACATATACCAAGGCTTTCGATGCAATACGCGATGTTTTTGCTTCCACCCAATTAGCAAAACAATTTGGACTGAAACCAGGTTATTTTTCCTTTAATGTACCTGGAGGAAGATGTGAGGTTTGCGAAGGTGATGGATATGTTACAATCGATATGCAGTTTTTGGCAAATATTCAATTGACTTGCGAAGCTTGTGGAGGCAAACGTTACAAAAGCGAAGCATTACATTTTACATACAAAGGGAAAACTATAGTTGATGTTTTGGAAATGACTGTTGATCAAGCCTTAGAATTCTTTTCGGAAATCCCACAAATTACTAGAAAGTTGAAAACACTAGCTGATTTGGGACTTGGGTACCTTACACTCGGTCAATCCAGTACAGTACTAAGTGGAGGAGAATCTCAACGACTAAAGATTGCGGATTTTTTAGATTCCAAGAATTACCAAAACAATTTGATAATTTTCGATGAACCCACAACTGGTTTGCATTTGGATGACATTTCCAAATTATATAACTCAATTACAAAACTTGTGAATGATGGTAATTCTGTCATAATAGTTGAACATAATCTCGAAATAGTAAAAAATGCAGACTGGATAATTGATTTAGGACCAGGTGCAGGTAACGACGGTGGCAATCTTGTTTTTAGCGGAATAGTTCCCGATTTCCTAAACATCAATACCCCAACTGCACTTTCTCTAAGGAATTATGCGTTATTTTAATATGAAACAAAATGTATTGAAACTAGTAGTTTTAACATTATTTCTACCTAATTTTTGTGTTTTTTCTAATTGGGAATCAAGTTTTTTGGGTTTATTGGAAAAATTCGAGGAAGAAAAACTCGTGAATCAACCCATCATTTCTCTATGGTATGGCATCGGTTCCAATGATAATTCTTTATTGTATCCGTCAGAAATATTTGCTAATTCTTACAATCTTGGTGTCGAGTATGGTTTTGTTAGAATAAAGAAAAATAAAACAACTTTACCCTACTATTTACACTTTGGGGAGAGAGTTTATTTCGAAAATCAATCTTCTCACTTAAAACCAAAAACTTGGAAAACTAACGGTAAAACAATAGATGGTTGGATTTTTGGGTTAAAAGCAATTGATGGAATGGGAGTAAAATCCGATCATTTTGGACTTGAGTTCCAGCATAGTGCGAGTTTAATTTGGACAAAATTCGATTTTGAAGATTATTTTAGAATGTATGAAATAAATCCTCAAATTCAAAATTTCGACCAACATTATAAATTTGGAAGAAACTATGGAGGAGCTTTGTCAATTGAATTATTCGATAAGTTGCATTTGGGCCTTAACTACTCACAGAACTATATATATCCAGAATTCGAATTAGGAAAATGGGCGGTTGCTTACACTACTGAAATTGTTTTGCAAAAATGGATGGAACTCCTTGATGATGAATTTCAAGTAAAAATTGGATCCAATTATTGGTTATATAAAAATATTTACAAATCACTGATAACTTTAGTAATTACGCAAACTATGAACAAAAAGCCCTATCTTTTCTTCAATTCAGATAGGACCTTTCGTAATCAATTTGTTTTTATAAAAGTATCTTATATAGGATTTTAATTTTCGATAATTTCCCAATACATCTTTTTTCGTAACTTATCTATCCAGTCGTTATAAACACGCATTTTCTTGTATTGAACCGCTTGTTGTTGCAATACTTGATAATCTTGATCCAGATTGGCTTTATGAGCTGGGATAATTTTCTCTTTAAATAATATTTGATATGATTGTTTGTTCATATCGGTTTCGTGGGGAACTACCTTACTAACCTCACCAACATTAATTTCTTTTAAAGCTTCGACTACGCTAATAGGAAAAGATTCCAATGGCATATTCCCAATATAACCACTAAAACCTTTAGTGTCTTCATCGTCGGAATATTGTTTTGCAATTCTTTTAAAATCTTCCAGATTACTTATTTTTGCTTTTATTGAATCAAGAAATTTCTTAGCTATATCTTTATCTTCATCGCCTTGACCAAATCGGAAAAGTATATGACTTACGTTAATTTCGTCCTTTCGTTTTTCTTTTACCTTGATAATATGAAATCCCAGTGGAGTTTCGATTGGGAGCGACACTTCACCCACAAGCATGGAAAAACCAACTCGTTCCAATTCCGGTAAAAATTTCCCTTTCTGTATCCATCCTAAATCGCCAGCATCGTTCTTGGTTGCATTATCTTCGCTGTATGTTTTTGCAAAATCATTAAAATTCCCCGACATAATTATGGAATCACGGATTTTTAGTGCAAGTTTAAAAATATCTTCTTTTTGCTGTATCTTTGGTTTAACTTTTTTTACAATCCGATACACAGAAACTGCTTCGGGAATTGTTGGGATTGAATCTTTATACTTTTCAAAAAAATCTTCAACATCTTTTTTGGATGCCTCAACTCTCATCAATTCAGTTTCAATAAGCTTGTTGCTTAATAATTTATTTCGTATGTCATCTTTGAATTCATTCTTCATACGGGGAATAGACATCCCATAAACTTGTTCAACCCTTTGCTCCGAACCAAGCTGCACTACAGATTGCTCTAAAAACATTTGCCAGCGTTGTTCTATTTCTTCGTCGCTGACTACGACGGAATCCTCTTTAGCCTTGGCCAATATAAGTTTTTCGTCGATTATTGAATTGAGAACATCTGAATAGATTTTTAGATCATCAAATTTGAGATTTGGGTTTTGTTGCAACAAAAATACGATTCTACCTTTAACTTCCGAATCAGTAATAGCTTCTTCACCCACAATAGCAACAATTTTGTCGAGTGTTTCGCCTTTTTTCATTTGCGAAATCATTGTTGATGCAGATAAGAGGAATAAAATCACTATTAATTTCAATTTCATTTGAATGTCTGTTATTATTGTTAAGTTATCTTTGCTTAGCAAATTTAGTTACTTGCTCTACATTTTTTTGATTTATCTTCACTGGGAATGTTTTCTTAATATTATTCAGCCAATTATTTAATAATTCTTTCTGATATTGTTCTTGTAGTTTTGATGCAAAATCTGGTATAGCTTCTTCGAATGTTTTCAATCTTGGTTCTTCGTATTTATTGATTTTCATAATAGTATAACCGTTTTCTACCTGAATTGGTTTTACTAT
>CAYOPF010000055.1:0-9487 GCA_964405755.1 uncultured Chloroherpeton sp. | reverse complement strand
AAAATGTTTCTTTCGTATAGCAACTTTGCATACTTATTTGATTTACCCGAAATAAATCCCATTTTTCCAGATTTTTCGCGAAAACCTGATCTTTGAGTGTATTGAGCGGCTAATTCTTCAAAATTCGAACTTTTAATTGCAGATTTGTAAATTTCTTGGGCTAATGAATCCGATAAAACATATATTTCTGTTATGTCGTACATTGGATCTGTGTAATACTTAACTTTGGTGGTATCAAAATATTTCTTGGCACGAGTTGAATCGAATTTCAATTTATCCCAAATCTCTGATGTCTCCGCTTTAAATAAAAGTATCCCATCATTAAATTCATTCAAAATAATCTTGAAATCAGGGAATTCCTTTTCCAAATCCTTTGTTGCATACTCGATACAAATAGGTTCACAAATCTTTTTAATTGCACTAATGATACCGTCTTTGTTGGTGGCATAGCCACGTAAAAGATTGTTTTTATTCATTTCATCAACTAAGGTAGCAACAGTGAACTTTTTCTTGGATATTGTATATAGTACTTTGTTTTTAACATCTTTTGAAATATTTTCGGACCACGATTTATTTATATTACTTTTATTCGTATCTATTGAAGATATCATCTCATCCAACACAATATAATTCAATTCAAAGGATAGTTCTTGCATTAATTTATTAAAATAGACTTGTTTGTCATCTTCCAGATACTGTCTTCGATAAATTTTGTAAACGTCATCTTTTTCAGCTGCTAAATCCAATACTTTATCATCGAAATATTTGATAAGATGAATTCCAAAATCTGTCATTACCGGACCAGAAACCTGGTTTTTCTTCAACGAGAACAGTGAATCAACAAATCTAGGATCTAACAATCCCTTATTCTTTTCAAATCCAGTTGAGCGCGAATAAAACTCCTCGAACTTGCCTTTGTTAGAAGCTGTGTAAGTATCGCTCGATTCAGTTAATGCCAAATCTTCGAACTTTTCACCTTTTTTAATTCGGTCGATAATGCTTTGTACTTTCGGCTGATTATTAACAATTCCGATGGTAGAATCAACTTCATTTTTGATTAAAATATGTCCACCTAGAATCCACTTTCGTTGTTGCTTGGTTAGTACTTTTACAATAAAGTACCCAAAAGGTGTAACTATAATCTTTGGATAAATCTGACCTACATCAGTCTTATAAATTGCATCTTCTAATTCCCGATAAATTTTACCGGAAGTTATCCATTGATCAACTTTTCCACCACGACGAGCTAAATTTTCATCGTCATTGTATTTGCCGGCTACGAAATCAAAATCTCCACCATTTTGAAGTTCATTCATAGCTTGGTTTATTTTTTCGAAAGCTTTAACGGTATCTCTAACAGGTGCTTGAGAAAATGTTGTGAAAATAATTGCAAACTGATACTCCCATTTGCGTCTTTCAAGCATTTCGTTTACATTAGGTTCAATTAATTTTTTAGTGAACAAGTAGTTTTCTGATAAAATTTTTCTGTTTTGATTACTTTCGGCAATAATAGCTGAGTCTTTGTCCAAACCTTTTCTCCTTGCTTCGAGAACTTTCAACCTAAAATTTGCGTATAAATTTAGGAAGTCGTTCAAACTATCTTTTTCGAGTAAATAAAGAAAGGGTTGATTTTTTGTTACATTCTTCTGATAAGCTCTTTCCAGTTGTTCGTAGGTAATTTCTTCGTTTCCTACATTAAGTAGAACTAGCTTGTTAATTTTGGACAAATCCTGCGCTTTTATAGCAAAACTGTATGTTATAAAAAAGAAAAGTAAAACCGAAAAAAATTTAATTAAGTTGTTCATGCTACTGATTAATATTATTTAGATAATAATAGTCGAATATGATTAGTAATTATTATTTAAGTAAGCGAATAGTGTATCTGAAATTCTTACAATATTTCCAGCTCCAATGGTAATTACCATATCGTTTTCTTTTACAAGATCTTGCAAATATGGTAATATATCGTCGAACTTAGGAATATAGTAAACATTTTTATGTCCATATTTAATCATGTTATCGGCAATTAATTTACCATCTACACCTTCTATTGGTAATTCTCTTGCTGGATAAACATCAGTAACAATTACTATATCTGCATCATCGAACGCTCTGGCAAATTCCTTAAAGAACTTCTGGGTACGAGTGTAGGTATGTGGTTGAAAAACTGCAATTATTCTTCTATTCCAACCACTCCTTGCCGCCTGGAGTGTTGCTTGAATCTCAGTTGGGTGGTGAGCATAATCATCAATAACCATTATACCTTTCGATTCTTCTTTTACATCAAAACGACGATAAACTCCATTGAATTTGGCAAGAGCTTCAATACATACATCTGTTTCAATGCCAATTTTTTTAGCTACTGTTATTGCTGCTAAAGAGTTTTTAACATTATGAATACCAGGTATATTAAGTTTTACTTTGCCAAGAAATTCTCCGTCGAGCAACAAATCATATTGGATTCCTAATGGAGAACTTTCAATATTATTGGCGCGGAAATCGGCATTTCTGGATATTCCATAAGAAACGATCTTTTTGTTCACAAATGGTAGGATATCTTTTACACCGTTATCGTCCAATCCGGCTGCAAGAAATCCATAAAAAGGTATTTTGTTGCTAAAACTTGTAAAAGTTTCAAGCAAATCATCGTAATCTTTGTAAATGTCCATGTGTTCTGGTTCGATATTATTTACAATTGCAATTGTCGGTAAAAGTTGTAAAAATGAACGATCGTATTCGTCAGCTTCCACAATAATCCAATTACCGTTTCCTAATCTTGCATTAGTACCTCCGAAATCCTTCAGTCTTCCACCAACAATAACAGTAGGATCAAAGCCTGCTTCTATTAAAATCAATCCAACCATTGAAGTGGTTGTGGTTTTACCATGTGTGCCGGCTACAGCGATAGAGTATTTCATTCTCGATATCTCTGCAAGCATTTCGGCTCGACGCAGAACTGGAATTCCTAATTTTTGAGCTTCAATAATTTCAGGATTTTCTCCAACATTTACCGCACTCGAAAACACAACAACTTCTGAACCGTGAACATTTTCGGCACTATGGCCTAAGTAAACTTTTACACCAAGTTTTTCCAAGTAAGTTGTGTTTTCATTAATTCCAATATCGGAACCTGACACATTA
Source organism: uncultured Chloroherpeton sp. (assembly GCA_964405755.1). GTDB lineage: Bacteria > Bacteroidota > Ignavibacteria > Kapaibacteriales > UBA2268 > GWF2-33-9. The sequence goes on along the minus strand of CAYOPF010000055.1, from coordinate 6,346 downwards.
AAACCTTGATTTTGAAGAATCTCGGCAATACCGCTCATCCCAATTCCACCAATTCCAACGAAATGGATATTATTAACTGATTTAAACATAAGAAGTCCTATTTAAAAATTGGATTAACCTAAAAAGTAATTATTAGGTCGTCGGTCCGTAAAAATATCATTGAAAGCATTAATGGATTTGTCCCTTGCTTCCGTTGGGTCGATTTCGGCAATAATATCTAATTCCTCATTAGGTCCTGCGAGATTCAAAACTTCACCATAACAATTATAAATAACCGACATTCCGTTAAAGTTAAGCTCCTCCTCTCTTCTGGCTTCTATTCCAATCCTGTTAGCTACTAGCAAGAATACATGATTATCGAGAGCACGGGAAGGCATTGAGTGGTGCCAAATCCTGGTAATCAGGTTGGAAGGGGCAATAATTAAATCAGCGCCATTTAATGCTAATGTGCGGGCTGCTTCGGGAAAACGCCAATCATAACAAATCATTGTTCCTAAATTTAAATCCCATTCTGGATATTGTATGTTAAATAACCCTGTGTTGCCTTCGGTAAATACAAATTTTTCTTTGAAAAATAGATGTATCTTCCTATAAACCCTAGTATATTTAGAATCAGGGAATACTATTGCTGCTGAATTATAAAAATGATCATTGTAAATTTCAGGAAATCCATATACTATTGCTTTGTTTTGTTCGGTTGCAAGTTTTTGAATTAATTCTCTGGTTTCTCCATCGAAAGGTTCTGCAATTTTACGAACTTCATCTTTGTTTAGAAAAAAATAACCAGATGTGGATAGTTCGGGAAAAACAATTAAATCTGAAACTGTGTGATTGATCTTTGAAACGATAAAATTGATATTGTAATCTTTGTCGAACAATATCGGTGCAAATTGTATTGATGCTATTTTCATATCAACTCCCAAAAAAGCAAAATTAATTATTTTTCTTGATAAACGTTCTTTTTTATCCGAAAGATTTTTTTTAATATTTAAATATTTTTTACTAATTTTGGCTTTTAAAGAAAAAAATTCATAAATATGCCAAAAACAATTCCAACATCTGAATTACAGGAAGGAATGATTCTGAAAAATCCAGTGGTTAATAAATTTGGACATGTTTTACTTAGGGAAGGAACTGAATTAAAGTTAGCACATAACAGGGTGTTGCAGCTATGGGGTATTAACTTTTTAACTATCGAAACACCTGACGAAACTGATTTAGTCGTTATTGACGAAAATATTATTGCAAAATCTTTAGAATTAGTTCGCAACAGAATGAAGTGGGAACCTAGAAATAAGCACGAAATGGATTTATTAGAACTAACCAAAAAATCTATATCTCAACAAATCATCAAAGGTGAATTGCAATGAAAGATGTTGATAAACTAATTGATTCTATAAGAGAGTTTCCTACTTTACCTACAATTTATTCTTCGTTATTAGACGTATTGTCCAATCCATTTTCAACTGTCAAAGATGTTACCGATATTATTATTAGAGATCAATCAGTTACTTCAAAAATTATAAAAGTTGCAAATTCTCCAGTATTTGGTATTTCTGCAAGAGTGGATACAATTTCTCAGGCAATATTCTTTTTAGGTTTTAATGAAATTAAAAACATAGTTCTAACAATATCTGTAATGAAGATATTTAGTTCTACTAAAAGTTTCACATATTTTAATTTCATTGATTTATGGAAGCATTCAATTGCCGTTGGAGTAATCTCCAGAATACTAGGATCAAAACTTGGTATCAAAAACGTAGAAAACTACTTCATTTCCGGTTTATTGCATGACTTAGGAAAACTGGTATTCTACAAGATTTTTGGTGAGGAATATGCCAAAATTCTGAGATACTCTTACGACAATTTTGAAGAAATTCGTGAACAGGAGAAAAAAACTTTTGGCATTACACATGAGATTGCAGGAGAAATATTAGCCGAAAAGTGGAGATTTTCCAGTATAATGCGCGAAGTAATTAAATATCATTATGTCTTCCGAAAAAATACTGAAGATGATATTTTAATTGCTTGTGTACATTTAGCCAATATAATTTCTGTTGCAATGAACCTTGGTAATAGTGGCTCCAACGCAATTTATCAGCCAAATTATGAAATATGGAGTGTGCTTAACCTACCAGAAGGGGCGCTCACTGCTATGCACGATGAAATAATTGATACTTATTTAAAATCTATCGATATACTAAACTATGCAACTTAACAAAAATTAACATGCAAAAAGAATATGATATAGAATTATTGGAACATTTCATAAAGTTTGAAGAACTTTTTTCAAAGTTTTTATCAGCGCCTCAACCAAGTGTTTTTAAATGCGTTGACTTATTGTTGAAAGAACTTCTCAAATTTCAATTTAATCAAAAAATTTATGTTTTTCTCATCAACGAAGAAACATTTTTGTTTGATTATTTAACTGAATTTCCATCTTCAGAGAACCCACAAAAAACCGATTTATATGATATTATTGGTAATATTGAAATTATCAACGCTTCTATGGCAACATTGGAAATTCAAGTTTGTAAAGATTTGAATGATGAAAATTACAATTTTTTAGCTCCTTTGCTATCATTCAACAAATTACTTGGTTTTGTTTTAATGAAGACTTCTATCACTCAACAAGACCTAACTCTATTATACTTGAAATTACTTAAAGTTCTTTTTAACCAACTATCAACAGCTATTGATTTGCTCAATACAAACGAGCATTTAAATCAGGCTAGGGATAATTACCAACAATTATTGGCTACTCAATCTCTCGAAACTCAAAGAACAAACTTAGAATTTAGTCAAAGATTGAACGAAATAACAACTAATCTCTCGATGATTCTTCCTCATGAGATTAGAACACCAATTAATCAAATTCTTGGTTCAACAAAATTGCTAAAGGAGTACATCAACATTATTCCTAAAGAAGATGCTCAAGGCATGACCGAAATTATAGAGGATATTGACTCATCGGTTAACAGATTGCGTAACTTGTCTGAAAATTATATATTTTACTCAAATTTACTTATTGTTGCCAATGATATTTCAAAATTGCAACAATTAACGAAGGAAAGAACCATTTCTCCTCAATCAACCATATTCGAAAGATGCAGTTTAATAATGAATCATCATAAAAGAGATGGTTTAATCATTAACTTAATTGACGCACCTATAAAAATGAACGAGGTTTTCCTCGATAAAATGGTCGAAGAAATTATGGATAATGCCATTAAATTTTCTTCACATGATTCTCCTATTAAAGTAAATACTTATATTGAAGGTCGGTATTATGTTCTCTCCATACTCAATTATGGGACCGGTTTGAGTAAAGAAGAAGTAGATGCAATTCAACCATTCTTGCAATTTGATCGCTCTCATAACGAACAACAAGGCTCTGGACTGGGACTTTCGATTGTTTATAAGATAATCAACATTTTTGGTGGAAAAGTAGTAATACATAGTGCCAAAGAGTCCCATTTCGAAATATGTTTGTATTTCCAATTAGCTTATAATTAATTTTTTGTTAATTTTGTACTTTATCCCGTGGGGGTTGCTGTAGTTTTATTACAGCTGAGAGTTACACCCTTCGAACCTGATCCAGATAATACTGGCGTAGGAAATCGGGAAAAGAAACATATTTGTCGCTTTTCTGTTTTTTAACTCTCCCCCTACGGAAAAATAAAGTTTTTTTAATTAAATAAGGGTTTATTATGCTCTGCAATTTTACTTTATTTTTCTGTAGTTTCTTGATTCTTTCATCAACTTTTGTTACAGCAAATGATAAAGACACAAGAAGTACTGACACTTTAAAACAATTTCTTTTACCGAATATAACAATTATTTCGGATCGCAGCCAGACTAACATTTTGGCAAAGCCAATTTCGCAGATAACACAATCGCAGATTTCTCAGACTTACTCAACAAACGATTTACCTCTTGTAATTTCGGAACTACCATCGATTTATTCCTATTCACAAAATGGTAATGGTGTGGGTTACTCCTCATTATCTATGCGAGGATTCGATCAACGAAGAATTTCTGTAAACATTAATGGCATTCCTCAAAACGACCCCGAAGACCACAATGTCTATTGGATCGATTTCCCCGACATTACTTCAAATTTGGAACTAATCGAAGTGCAACGTGGAGCTGGTCGCAACAATTACGGTTTTTCTTCTATTGGAGGTTCAATCAATTTAATTACCTCCAATTTTGTAAATCAAAAGGGTGTTAAATTCTATTCGGGATTTGGTTTTCAGGAGTTTTCTGCTCATAATCAAATCAAACATAATATTACAAAATTATCTATCGAAGCATCCTCAGGATTAATTCCAACTGAAAATCAAGATGTGTTTTATTCGATATATACTCGATTTTCGCAGATTAATTCATTTGGATATCGTAATCATTCCTTTGCCGAACTTAATTCCTATTTTTTTGGTTTTGCTCGTTTCGATAATGACTTTTCTACTCAAATCAATATTTTCGGAGGTCCCATTCGCGATGGCCTTGCATATTTTGGAATTCCAAAGTCTTTTGTTTACGACAAAGAAAAAAGATTGCTTAATTTTAATTACTGGTCCTACGATTCAGCTGGTACTAACTTGTCTTATTCACTAACAAGAAGAAAACAAGAAATTGAAGAGTTTTCCCAGCCTCATTTCGAATTGCTAAATGACTATAAATTAAATGAAAACACTCAATTAAAATCTGCGATTTTTTATTACACCGGCAAGGGCTATTTCGATTATGACGGAACAGGCTGGACAGATGCAAATTCTTTTGAATTAAACGAAAAAAATGGATATCCTAATGCCAAAGACCCACAGAATCCCATTATACGTGCTTTCGTAGAGAATCGCCATTTCGGTTGGATACCAAGCGTAACTTTTGATAACACCAATCAATATCTAAAAATTGGTGCTGAAATTCGTTTTCATAACAGTGTTCACTGGGGGAAAATTAATTATGCAGAAAATTTACCCGAAAACTATAATCCCGATTTTATGTTCTATTCCTACAACGGAGCAAGATTAATTTCCTCAGTATATTCGAGTTATCAAAGGTATTTGACCGACAATTTTTCAGTCAATTTAGATGCACAATTAGTTTACCACAACTACTCCATTTCCAACGATAAAGCAGGTAATTTCTATCGGACATTTTATATTAACAATGGAATTAAAACAGCAGAAGGCAAACTTTTTGATGTCGATTATTTATTCTTTAATCCAAGAATTGGATTGGATTTTAAATTGAATAAAAGCAACACATTCTTTGGATTTGTGGCTGTAACCTCGAGAGAACCACGAATGGCTAATCTTTATAATGCCTCGGAAGCGTTTTCAGGTAAATCTCCACGCTTTTACAGTTTTTTAAATAGCAATAACCAAGTTGAATACGATTTTACCAAACCATTAGTTAAACCAGAAACAATGTATGATTTTGAATTAGGCTATAATTTTTCCTATTCCAATTTGAATTTTTCCTCAAATTTTTATTATATGCTTTACTCGGATGAATTGGTCAAGAGCGGGCAAATAGATGTCTTTGGCGATCCAATTGATGGCAATGCTCCACGAACATTACATTACGGCTTGGAATTGTCCCTTAAATATGAGTATCAATTATTTGATAATCAAACAATTTCCTTTAATGCCAATACAACTTTTAGTCGAAATAAAATAAGTGAGTATAAATTCGAGTTAGGAAATAATGAACAAATTAATCTTAATGGTAACGATATAGCTGGATTTCCCAGTGTTCTGAGCAATTTTAGGATATCCTATTCTTTATTTAATCTTTATGTATCAATTTTGTATCAATATGTAGGCTCATACAGAACCGACAATTTTGGAGACATGCTGCTTCGAGATGCAAAATTGAAAGATTATCTGGGATGGGATTATCACACAGACAATACTTTGGATGCATTTAGTATAATCAATCTCGATTTAGCGTATAATTTTAAAGCTACAGAATTTTTTAATAACATTCAATTACAATTAAAAGTCAATAATCTTGCAAATAAATTATATGCAGCAGGAGCAGAAGGAAAAGAATTCTTCCCGGGAGCCGAAAGAAATATATTTATGGGTATTGGAATCGATTTCTAACAATTAATTCTTGTACAAAATACATCTTTCTGTTTATTATTCAAACATTTTTGTGTAAAATATCTCTTTTCGTTTATTTCGGAGAGAGATTTTTTCTTTTTAAATCTAAATTGAAATTTAACAAAATGAGAAAAAATTTTTAGAAAGAAGAAAAAAATATTAGAAAGAAGAGAAAATACTTTAATAAGAAGAGAAAAAACTATAATAAGAAGAGAAAAAACTATAATAAG
>CAYOPF010000054.1:0-17191 GCA_964405755.1 uncultured Chloroherpeton sp. | reverse complement strand
TGCTCCGACGAAAATGATAGTAAAGTTTACTATATTATAGGGCAGAATTTTATTTTTAGTAACCAACCCGACTCAGCAATAGTATATTTGGAAAAGTCAATTGAAATTGACCCAAATAATATGTTTGCAGTTGTTTATTTAGGTGATGCTTATATTCAAATGAAAAATCCTAAAAAGGGTATGGATTTTTACAGAACTGTTATTACTAAGTTTGATTCCGATAATACAATTAATCAAAATGCTGTAATCCAAGCCTATGCAAAGTTATCCAATTTAATTTTGGAAAATAAGAACTATGCTGAGCTTAATAAAATAACCAAGCGTTGGTCCGATTTATTCCCTGATAATTTGTTTGCTAATTTGTATTGTGCAGTATCCTATCAAGGTTTGAATGATGGCGACAATGCTTGCAAATATTATGGCAGAGTTTTAAAAATCGATCCTAACAACAAAACTGCAAAACAAAACAGAGATGTTATTGGTTGCGACAAGAAGAAATAATGATTATCAAAAAATAGAAAAACAAAAAAGGGGTTTAAATACCCCTTTTTTGTGTAATTAAATGGAAATTTAATACTTATTCTTCAAAATAAATAAAATCTTCTAATTTTTCCATTCCTGCTCCCTCGCGTAAAATCATAAACTGATCCCCGGTCATATCAATAATCGTGGATTGTCCTACAAAATCAGGATCTTCAACCCATAATGCAGCTTCTACCTGCTTGGCATAAAAGTCAAATATTTCATCAAGTGTAGCACTGGGATTGTCTGGTAATTTGGCGGATATTGATATTATTGGATCGCCTATTGCCTTCAGCAATGAAATTGAAATAATATGGTTTGGCACTCGAATCCCAGCAGTTTTTCTTTTATAGTCCTGAGCATAGTAGGGAACTTGTTTGGAAGCAGGAAGAACAAATGTATAAGGACCAGGAATAAGCCCTCTCATAGTTTTATAAGCAACATCTGAAACTTTTGCAAAATCGGACAATCTGTTCAAAGAATCACATAAGAAAGTTAATAATTTACCTTCTTCCAAATTACGGAGTTGTCTGATTTTTTCAATTCCACTTTTACTGGAAATCTTACAGCCAAGAGCATATCCAGTATCAGTTGGATAAATCATAACTGCACCATCGTGCATATAATCCGAAACAGCTTGAATCTTACGAATTTCGGGATTTTTTTGATGTGTTGAGAATATTTCAGCTGCCATAATTACTCCTTGTTTTTTTTTAATACATTCTTGAAAATAAAGTAGAAAGGCACGCCAATTAAACACAGCAATATTCCAAAAAGAGAATTTATTATGCGATACCTTCCAGAAATATAACCATCAATGTCGTTATACAAAGTGAAAATTACGAAAAAAAATGCAAATATAATAAATATTATTGGAATTAATGGATAACCTATTACCTTATAAGGTCTGTAGTTGTTTGGCATTTTTCTGCGTAAAATGAATATACCTATGGCTCCGAGCATGTAAAAAATCCAACTTACAAAAATCAACATATCTGTTAGAATATCGAAAGTACCACTTAATACAAGTAAAGCTGTCCAGAAAGCCTGAATAATTAAAGCATTGGCAGGGGTAAAGTATTTTTTATGTGTTTTGCCAATACTCGAAAAAAATAAACCTTTGTTCGACATCGTCCAATATACTCTTGCACTTGCCATAATTGTACCATTTGATGTTCCGAATGTCGATATCATAACTGTTGCAGCTATAAATGCTCCTCCAATCCCTCCAAACAATTTTTGAGCTGCATCAGCTGCCACAAGTTGCGACTGCGACATATCATCAATTGGTAAAACGTATAAATAAGCTAAATTTATTAGTATATATACTCCGACTACGATAGTGGTTCCCCAAAATAGACCAAGGGGTATATTACGTTGTGGTCTTTGAATTTCTCCCGCAAGATAAGTAACATTGTTCCAGCCATCATAAGCCCAGAAGGCTCCCGATAAAGCAGCAATAATGCCCAAAAAAAGACTTCTGTCCTTCATTGCCAATTCAGGTAAGTCTCCCGACAAATTACTAAAACTACCATTAGTTGATAGAATTGCAAATAAAACAAAAAACAGAATGATTATTACTTTCACAGTTGAAAAAAAAACAGATAATCTGCCACCGTGCTTTACTCCAAAATAATTTACTCCAGAGAGAAAAAATACTGTAAGTATAGTTAAAACCTTAACTCCAATATTTTCCAACGGAAAGATTCGACCTATATAAGGTAAATAAAGTACAAAAGATTGCTCAATATCGTGAGTAAATCGCGGAAGTTTTATGAAATACTCTGTATATTCAGAAAATACATAAGTTATCGACGCAATTGATCCTGTTTGAATAACTATAAAAATTGCCCAGCCGTACATAAATGCTACAAATCTTCCATACATTTTTTCGAAAAATACATATTGACCTCCAGTTTCGGAGATCAATCCAGCTACTTCTGCATTGGTTAATGCTCCAAACAAAGTAACTATACCTGCTACAACCCAGATAAGTAATAGAATTTCGGCAGAACCAACTTCGTTGGCCATTAATGCAGGTTTCTTGAATATCCCGGAACCAATTACTGCTCCAACAACAATTGCAATCGTTGTGAATAAACCTAATTCTGATTTTAATTGAGATTTATGCTCGCTCATTATTGCAAAATTAAAAAAAGTGTTTAAGTAATATTAATTTTACGAAATTTTATAATTAATCAATCAATTTTTTTTAATAATTTGCTGAAAAAAATTATGACAAATCAGAAAACAATTCTCCAATTTTTGATTGCAATCATATTGTTTGTGTTATTTCTCTTTTTTCCAATTTTTCCTTCCAATCCAGTTGCCTCCAGAATGTTTGCTGTTGTAGTGCTGATGGCAATTTTATGGTTAACCGAAATGTTACCTTTGGGAGTTACTTCCCTTTTACCAATATTTCTTTTTCCAATTTTTGGAATTGATTCCACTGCAAAGATATCTGGGAATTATATGAATTCAACTATATTCCTGTTTTTGGGTGGTTTTTTTCTTTCGATTGCAATGGAAAAATGGAATTTACACAAGCGTATTGCCTTATCGATTCTTAATTTGATGGGTACTTCCAAGTATAGTATGAGCCTTGGTTTTGCTTTTACAACAGCGTTGATGTCCATGTTTATCTCGAACACAGCAACTGCGATGATTATGCTTCCTATTGCAATGGCAATAATATATAAAGTTGAGGAAAATTTAGATAATAGCCAAAGTCATAAGTTTGCAGTAGCTCTCTTGTTAATAATAGCCTATTCTGCTTCAATAGGTGGAATTGCAACTCTGATTGGAACACCACCAAACTTAGTGCTAATGCGTGTTTACGAAACATCCTTTCCTGAACTGCCCAAAATCACTTTTGCAAGTTGGTTACCCTACGGAATACCACTATCCTTGGGTATGATGGTATTGATGATGTTGTTGATATCTGTTATTTTTTTAAGAAAGTTACCAAAATCTTTACTTTCTAAAATTGAGATAAAAGAACAGCTTACTGGCTTGGGAAAGATGAATAAAGCAGAAATCAAGATATTATGCATCTTTATTTTGGTTGTGTTTATGTGGATGTTTCGCGAACCAATTCAATTGGAATGGTTCACAGTTCCAGGATGGGGCGTAAGGATGGGATTAACTGGATTGGTTGATGATGGAACAGTCGGAATCTTTGGTGCAGTTATATTATTTTTGATACCTGCAGATTTTAATGATTTTTCAGAGAAAATTCTCAATAAAGATTCGATAAAGTCAGTACCATGGGAAATTATTTTGCTATTTGGTGGAGGTTTTGCCTTGGCATCGGGATTTGAGACTTCTGGATTATCCAAAGAAATTGCATTACAATTGGAATATATGCACGATTTACCCATATTTGTAATTGTTTTGATTATAGGTGCATTGGTTACAACTCTTACTGAATTTTCGTCCAATACAGCAACTGCAGCAACAATGCTACCAGTAATTGCGGCAATGGCGTCAGTTATGAAAATGAATCCGTTAATTTTAATGATTCCTGCAGCAATTTCTGCATCTTTTGCTTTTACTATGCCAATATCCACACCACCAAATGCAATTGTGTTTAGCAGCGGAAGACTAAAAATTAAAGATATGCTCTATGCCGGCATTTTGATGAACTTGTTAGGATTAATTTACATAGTCATTTTCTTTACTTTGATTAATTGATAGATATAAACGCTAAACAGAGACTTGTCATTCTGAGCAACATAGCGGAATTTCCCCCTCTGTGAGGGGGACAAAGGGGAAGGTCCGAGCGAACTCACCCCCCCAAACCACCTCTCTTAAGAAGAGAGGGGGAGACGAAAGCACAAACCCCCTCATTTTAAGAGGGGGCAGGGGGAGTTCTGTAATTTTCTCCCTCAGAGAGGGGGATGAACAAAAATTTAACACCAAAGTGTCATTCTGAGCCGCAAGGCGAAGATTCTTCTTTGCAAACACACATCCGATGTCTCGAAGACATCGGATGTATAGATTTAAAGTGTATATCTAAATTATTTTCACTTTTTTTGTAATAAAATGACAAAAAAGTTATCTATGTATTTAAGAAATTTATTAAATTTGCAAAAAAGTAAAAATAATTTTTAACATGATATGGGCAGGGATAAATAGAGAAAAAAGTAAAAGTTCTGAAAAGGGCATAGGATGGGCTTTATGGCTTTATGGCTTTGTAGCTTTATGGGGACGAATAAAATATATTTTTATTGTACCGAAACTACGATTAATTCAAATTATCCAAAGAAAGAAAAAACATTTTGTTCAAATAAATTTTGGCGAGAAAAAATATTTGTTTACAACTGCGAGTGGAAATTCATTGCGATGCGGCTACAAGGCAATTGCCGAAGGTGGTAATTTGGCACTGATTTGTAGTGAATTTTGCATTTAGCGATGTTACCACAAAAAGTTATCTTCCGCTTTGCAAAAAAAAAAGTGAGAGGAAAAAATATTATTTAATTAATTTGGAGAAAATAATGAATTTATTTAATATATATATTATAATAATGACAGTAAGTTTTATAATGTTAAATTTAGTGAGCGTTAACGCCAGCACAGTTGATAGTTCAGATTTTGAAGTAGAACCTATATATTTACATATAGATTCTTTAAATTTTAATAAAACTTATGGGATTACTGTTGGAGATACATTAAGTGTATCATTTAGAATGAAGTCAGATAAACCCGACTCTGTAACTCTATAATTTTCAGCCAACAAAGGCTTGCATTTATTTAATAAAATTGAATATCAACAATATAGAATAAAAACAGATACAACATATTTAGACACAATTAAATTGCTTTTTGTTGTCGATACAATCACGAAAACAGGAATCTACATTGTATGTAAATCTGAGATAGTACACCGATAAATGGTAATCATTTAATGGTAATTCATCAAGAATTTAAAACAAATGAAAATACTTTAATTGTAGACTTACTTAAAAGCAATGATGATAACACTACTTTAACTGTGGCATATAATGAAACTAATTGTTTGACACAGCAGACGCATCAATTGACAATTACTGGAAAAATCTATTTTCAAGACTGGAATGGACCTCAAGGAAACTTTTACGCAGATGGAACATCAATTGACGGTTATCCGTTAAAAGAAATCCGAAAGTTGATATTTGGCTCTTGTTTAAAAATATATCTACCAATAATTACACACACCCAATCAGAATGAATGATCAACCATTAAAAGGCATACATTATTCTGAATGTGAAGAAACTACCGATGGAATCGGTAATTTTAGTTTTAATTTAGGATATAATCCAAATGATATAAATTGCTTAACGAATGGCTTTTTTGAAATTTATCTCTTTATTGCAAAAGAAAATGAAGCACTTTCATTAACGAGCGGCTCAAGTCATCAAATTATTATAGGAATAAATAATCCTTATCGGTTGTCAACAACAGAAATAAAATTGTTTGATAGAATTATTTTCTTAGGACAGTATTCTTCAATCTCTATACCACAGATTTTATCCATTTCACCAATAACAGATGATGATTTAATTATCGAATTACCATTTGATGAAGGTGCCATATTCCGTTATATTGGCCTATCACGTGATTATTTAAAAGAAGCTCTTAACAATCAAGAATTAGAGTTTACTGGAAATCGAAGTTTATTACAAGCTCCAGTCCGTTTGGAGTGGGCTAGTATACAGCCTGCAAATAATTTTGGAGGTTTTGGTGGGTGCGATGGTATAAATGTGCGAAGATATTATGATGCTTTAAATATTCCACAAAGAAATTATGCAAATATCGTAGTTTGTTCACATGAATATGGTCATTACTTTGATTGCAATATTGCAAGGCGTTGGCGATCAGGTCAAAATGTAGCATTAACTGAAGGATTCGCTTTATTTTTTTCTTATGCAGTAAAAGTTTGGGTATATAACAGTTATAGTGATTATTTATTTATAGATGATGACTGTGAAATTGGTCCCTTTTGTTCGTTGCATGGTAATAATATTGTGATAAATGTTGTTAATGGTAACCCAAATAATCTTCTTCCTTTAAATCGATTTGGAAATATGTCTCAAAGGAGTAGGACTAACTCAATAAATAATAATAGATTTGCATGTTATCTATGGAATATTTATGATTCTTTTAATGATGCACCTTTTTCCCCTTTGGCTTGTTGGAGTAATAAAGGCAATGAAGATGTTAATGGGCTCCGGCAAACGCTTTATAATTTTTGGATAAGTAGTGATATCTCTTCAAGTAATTATACAAGTGTACAGTTATTCAACTCTGCCTTCCAAAATTCCTTACAAGATGAACAGTTAAGAACCTCTATTCAGGCTATCTATGATTTTATGTGTTTTAATTTTAATAATTTCAATTTAAATGAGCCCATTAATGAGATAAATGTTCGGATGAATTCAATAGATATTCCTAATAAAACAATTGAATTGAGTTAAAATAGTCAATTCCGTTTTATATTGGAAAGCGATATTTCGTACAGTTCTTTTCCTTTATCATTTCAGTTGAGTAATGGTCGTTATTATCAATATGAAAATATGGCAAATAAAGCAACCATGCTAAGAGTTCAAAAACAAAATTCTTACAGGGTGAATGGCTAAACCAAGAGACGATCAATAATAATGGGACTTCAAGTCATTCTTTGTGGTATAACATTCCTAATCCACCTCATACATATCTTGTGTATAGACTTTTAACACTAAATGAAATTTCCAATACTTCTTATATTCCTCATATATACACAGTTTTTCACACAGCGGAAAAGCGTTTTTTTAATTACGATGAATATGTATTTCCACAAGTAGTTTTTGACATTCTTCAGAGTAATATTATTATAAAGAATTCATCAAAATATTTAATTAATAGAGTTGTAATTTATGATGTTCTTGGGCGTAAAATTTATGATGAAAATTTGAATGTTAGGGATTCATTTTTTGAACTTGATAATTTGAATCAATCATGGATTTTCAATAAGCAATTAATATTTTTATTATTAATTTTTACAGATAATGATAACAAACTTAATAAATTATACTATCAATTTCAAGGGGAATAAACATGAAAATAATTACTAGTTTCTTTATGCTAATAATTGTGATCAATACTTTATTGTCTGAGAATTGGGAACCTTTCCCTTTGGATCAAGTAAACCTTTACCAGATAAGTCTTTCCAAAAAGAATAGTTATACCGAAAAGTGGATGCACAGTTCCTACTTTTCAGTCTTGTTTGATTCTATCTCAGGAAATCAGTATTTTTCGAGACCTTATAGGATAACAAGTCAAAACCCAACTTTTAATTCTTGCCAAGATAGCATTCTATTTTATCAATATAGTAGTTCTTATGTCCCTATTAAGTATTCTGTTGATCAGAATCAAATCGTTTTCCAATCATATAGGACCCAATTTATGAATGGACAATTTGGGGAGTTAAAAATCGTTTGCGATACGGTTGAATTTGTAATAAGAAAGTACCCTGAAATAAATAAAGAAGAGTTGTTTTCTACTAGAATAACAGAAACAGGAATAGACTCAGTAAAAATCAAACTAATAGAACGAAAAGATACAACGATATTTTCAGTGGAGGATTCAATAATGCGTTTTCAAATCGTAAAGTCTGAATTAAAAAAGGTGAAAGATTCGGTAATAGTCCTTAAATTCAAATATGATATTGTTTTAAGTAAATACTTTGGATTAATTTCTTATTTCCCTTTTGTCGATGAACTTGATAGAATTTATTATAGCACAGCAAACTTTGATAATATTGTTCATTATACTTATAAACTTATAGGTGTAAAAAAAGAAAAAATAAATATTGGTGAAGTACATGAAATTAAAAATACCGATAAAATAAATCTTTTAAATGATGTAGGGGACTTTAAAATCTATGAATATCAATATAATTTTCCCTATTCTCCGCCTAGATATATTAGAGATTCAGTTATATCATTAGAGTCTAGCGCAGATAGATCAATAGTTGGAATTGATAGGGAAGAGTATGTACAGGTTGGGCAAGATAAAGGTATTTTGCGTAATAAATATCAATTTGCAAATATTCGATTTTCTAGTGATACCTTATATGATTATTATTCATTTAATAAAACTATAAACTTGCTTAATAACAATATGTGTTTCATACCAAGTATGGAGATATATCCTAGAATCATACTAGCACCTGATGTTGATAATATTAGGGATACTTTAATATCAATTTCTATTCCAATTCTGTTTAAGATAATTAAAGAAAACAACTTAAATAGAGTACAAGTTATGGTTGAAACAATAGGGTATCGTTTACTAATTAAAGATACAATTGTAGCATATACGGACGGTCGAATTGTTTCAATTCATGATCAGGAGTTTGGTGATATTTTTGAATATAACCAAGCATTAGGTTCAGAAAGAATACTTTTCGGAGGGAAGTTGTCTCGAGGTGTCTTTGGTAATCCAATTTGGCCTCCTCAGTTTGTTTCAGTTTTTAGTACTTATTCTTCAAAGAAAAACATTCCCTTCCCCAATCCAGCTCTTTCCACTACCCACATTTTGTTACACCAAGAGGGAGAGATATCGATTACAGCAATTGACGTACTTGGTCGTTCGTTTCCATTGTGGTCGGCATTTGCCCCCGCTGGCGATATGGAATTGGATGTGTGCTCCTTACCGACAGGCACGTACACCTTGCTGATAAACAATGGATCGAAAATGGAAGCAGTGAGGTTAATTAAGAATTAAGAATTAAGAATTAAGAATTAGTGGTTGAGTATTTAGAATTAAAAAAAATTGCTGATTGAACCTTCCAAAGGATACTAAACCCTTGGAAGGTTTTTATTACTCAAAAAAACGATGATGAAAAAAATAATTAATTAATTCTTAATTAATACATGTGTTGAAATGCCTGAATTTCCCTTTAGTGCCAAAATATAAACTCCTGGCGGTAAATGTGCAGTGTTAAACTCAATATCATTAGTGAAGATTTTTTTCGTAATTACTTCTTTTCCAAATTGGTCATATAGAGCAAGGCTCGAGATATCATTGAAAGTTAAATTAATCGATAGATTGTCGCTAAATGGATTGGGTTTGATTCCCTTGACCAAATATTTGTTCGAACAAAGTCTATTGTCAAAATTTAGATTAACATTGGTTGTTTCATCGAATTCTATGATATAATAAAGTTGGTTGGTTGGATTGATATCATTCCATTCCCCAGAATTACCAAACAAACCCATATTCTTAGGCCAGGGTTCCAAACCAATTGCAGCTGCATTTTGGGTACCACCAAAGTTATCGGGCTCAGCTGCACGGCCGTTCTTTTGCATTCCACCCCAATTTACGAAAGCACTATCGACAGATTTGCCATCTGCTTTGCCATTTGTCCCTTGCCCATTCCAAAAAATTTTACCTTTCCCATCGTTATCTCCATCCCAAACCCATTTACCTTCTTCAGCAATATCATTAGCACCAATCCAAATGTATGCAATTCCACCCCCATCCATTACAGTTGTATAAGTAATTGGAATTTTTGCTCCATTAATAATAGCATTCCAAATTGCATCCTGTTCTGCTTTGCTATTAATTTCGACTAAAAACCCACCTCTTTTAACAGCTTGCGAAGCAGCATCTTTCCAGATTTCTTTTGTCGTAACAATTTCGTATTTCTTACCATCAAATTGGAAACTGTAGTTTTCTGCCTTTAAACTAAAATTGAAGAAGAAAACCAGAATTAGAATATTAGTAAGGAATATTGTAAAAGAAAATTTCATAATGACCTTAAATAAAAATTACATTTGAGACAATTTATAAATCCAAAAGTTACAAATTATTTAATCCAAAATTATAGTTTTACCAATAGAATTAATACAAACAAAATATAATTGATTTTTGATAATATTTTAGATTACAGCTTATTGATTTATATACAGATGTGGCGGAGAAGGGGGGATTCGAACCCCCGGTAGGGCGTTAACCCTACGACGGTTTAGCAAACCGATGCCTTAAGCCACTCGGCCACCTCTCCAAAGTCCTTTGTTTAAAGGATTACAAAATTACAAAAAAATGATTTAACACAAAAATAATTTAAAAAAAATCTGTTATGTTTTAAAGTTTGTATCAACTCTAACAGCAATTCGTAGTATCTTTAAGAATTCGTCTGCAGATATCTCGAATGCCCCTAATTGCTTCGTAAAATCATTAATATATTGCGAATCAAGTAAAAGAAATTTATTATCTCTTAGAATTTCAATTAGTCTGACGAAAGCTAACTTAGCAGTATTTGGTTCTTTGTTGAACATTGATTCCCCGAAAAATGCTCCTCCAATTGCGACTCCATATAAACCTCCGACTAATTCTTGGCTTTGATTATACACCTCTACAGAGTGGGCAAATCCCAATTTATTTAATTCGCAGTAAACATCGATAATCTCCTGGTTTATCCAAGTTGTTTCTCGTTCTGAGCAATAAGTTATAACTTTTTCGAATTCTGTATCAATTCGGTAATGGTATTTATCTGAGTTGGAAAGAGTTCGGATAGAGCGGGGGATTTTTGTATGATAAATATCGAAAATTGCTCTGGGATCTGGAAAATGCCAATAAATCTCGCCCTCGTCAGAGTCAGCCATTGGAAAATACCCGTTAAGATAGCAAGTAATTACTAAATCAGTATTGAACAAACTACTCATTAAAACGGAGTTTATTGTTCCATCAACAACTTCTGTATTTCTGTTTGTAATTTATCGTAATCCTTCAAGAAAATATCAATTCCAATATCAGTTAGCGGATGTTGCAAGGATTTACGTAAAACATCATAAGGGACTGTTGCTATATGAGCTCCAGACTTAGCCGAATGTATAATATGTAAAGGGTTACGAATTGAAGCTGTTATGATTTTCGATTCAAACCCATGAGTGTACCAAATACTTGTAATTTCTTCCAAAATGTGCTCGCTGTTCATTCCAATATCGTCCAATCTTCCTAAGAACACAGAGACATAGGTTGCACCTGCATTGTTGGCAGCTATTGCTTGAATAGGGTTAAAAATCAGAGTTACATTTGTTGGAATATTTCGTTTTGACAATTCCTTTACAGCTGCCAACCCAGTAGGCATCATAGGTATTTTAATAGTAGCCTCGGGAAACCATCCTCGGATTTCTTCTGCCTCCTTAATCATACCTTCTGTATCAGTTGAAATTACCTCGACCGATAAATGACCTCCAACTAATTTGTGGATTTCCAAAATTCGTTCTTTAATATCGACTTTTGGATCTTCTTTTGCAAGCAAGGACGGGTTGGTTGTAACTCCAGAAAGAATTCCCCATGCTGCAGCATCGTGAATATGTTGAATGTTGGCAGAGTCCAGATAAATTTGCATAATATTCCTCTTTTATTTTGCTAATATAACAAAATTAATAGATAAATACGAATAAAAAGTTAATTGTTGAATTATTTATCTTATGTGGAAAATTTGTTGAAAAGTTGTGGAAAATAAATTAACAATTTCTTAACAATACTGCTTTAATATTAACTGAAAATTTTAATTCTTGTGTTAAGTTTGCATTTTATTTGTTCCACATATTAGGAAATTCTATGAGAAAACTTCTAACAATTCTTTCACTTATCGTATTCTTGGGCATTAATGTTTTTGCTCAGGGTGTTACGACAGGTTCGATAACTGGTAAAGTTACAGGATCGGACAAGGTTGCTTTGAAAAGCGCATCAGTAACTGCAATTCACTTACCATCAGGTACCAAATATGGTGCAATTACCAGAGGTGATGGACGTTTTACAATATTAGGTGTTCGTGTTGGTGGTCCTTACGAAGTAACAACTACCTACACTGGTTATGAAAAAAAATCATTTAGCAACGTTACTGTTACTCTTGGTAACGCAGTTGATTTGGATTTTGTTCTCGAACAATCGGGAGTTAGAACTCAAGAAATTACTGTTTATGGCAAAGCTGATGCAGTGTTCAGTCAGGACAGAACAGGAGCTGCAACTACCGTAAGCAACACAGAAATTCAGATTTTACCGACAATTTCGCGTCGCATAGGTGACTTTACAAGATTAACACCACAGGCAAAAACAGGCACTTATGGGCTTTCATTTGCAGGCCAAGATAACAGATTGAACAACATTACAATTGATGGTTCCTACATAAACAATTCCTTTGGTTTAGCTGGACAACCAGGTGATAGAACTGGTGTTGCTCCTGTTTCGTTGGATGCATTGGAACAGATACAAGTGAATGTTGCTCCTTACGATGTTCGTCAGGGTAACTTTGTTGGTGCTGGCGTTAATATGGTAACCAAATCAGGTACAAATGATTATGTTGCTACTGCTTATTATCAGTTAAGAAATGAAGAATTTGTTGGAACAAAAGCAGGTCCATCTACTTTCAATCCAGGTACATTTAAGTATAACATGTTTGGTGCAACTATCGGTGGCCCAATTATTAAAAACCAACTTTTCTTCTTTACCAATTTCGAAATGGAAGATACCAAACTACCAGGAACAACTTATTTGGCTAATACTGGTAGTGACGTAGTTGGTGGAAATATCACCCGTGTTCAAAAAGCTGATATGGATCAGTTAAGTAAGTTTTTAATGGATAAATATGGATATGAAACCAGTGGTTATCAAGATTATGATTTTGGTATTCCAGCATTGAGATTTGTTTTAAAATTTGATTATAACTTAGATGAGAAGAATAAAATATCATTACGATATAATCATTTAGATTCGAAAACTGATGTATTGCTTTCGAACTCATCATCTTTGGGTTTTGGAAATCGTCGTTCTTCAACTCAAGCATTGAATTTTAAAAATTCCAACTATGCAATTTTGGAAAACATTCGTTCGGTGATTGCAGAATGGAATAGCGTTATTTCTAATAATATGAGTAATAATTTGATTGTTGGATGGAGATTCCATGACGAAAGTCGCGAACAACCCGGCAAGTTATTCCCATTTGTTGATATTTTGAAGGATGGAACTACTTATACATCATTTGGAACTGAACCATTTACTCCAAATAATAAATTGGATTATAGTACAATTCAGTTACAAGATAACTTTACATACTTCCTGGAAGATCACACATTATTGTTCGGTGTAAGTTTCGAAAAATATCATTCCAAAAACGTTTTCTTCCCTGGTAGCCAAAGTGTTTATACTTTCAATAGCTTACAAGATTTTTACAATTCCGCAAATGGAATTGATACAATTTCAATTCGTCGTTTTCAATATAGATGGTCTAACATCCCCGGACAAGATGAACCTGTTCAGCCATTGGATGTAATTTATGCTGGTGCATACTTGCAAGATGAATGGAATGTGTTAAACAACTTCAAACTAACAGGTGGTGTTCGTGTTGATATGCCATTTTTCGGTGATAATGGTTATGTAAATCCCGAAATGGATACTTTGAAATTTAAAGATGAAAATGGTACAATAGTTCAATATAAAACCGAAAAATTACCAGATGCAAAACCCCTATTCTCGCCTCGTTTAGGTTTTAATTGGGATGTATTCGAAGATAAAACTACCCAAGTTCGTGGTGGTACTGGTGTATTTACCGCACAACCTGCTTATGTTTGGATTTCGAACCAAATTGGTAACAATGGTATGTTGACTGGTTTTGAACAATTAGATAACACTAAAGTAAGACCATTTAATCAAAATCCAGATGCCTATAAACCAAAAGAAATCTCTGGCAAGCCAGCTTCCAGCTATGAATTGGCTTTAACTGATCCAGATTTTAAATTCCCACAAATTTGGCGTTCCAATTTTGGGATTGACCAACGATTACCTTTCGATTTGGTAGGTTCGGTTGAATTTATTTATAGCAAAGACTTAAACGGGGTATACTACATCAATGCCAATCAAAAAGATCCAGATAAAGCTTTTGTAGGTGCTGATACTCGTCCTCGCTGGACTACTGGAAACAGAATTAATAACAAAATTAGCAACGCAGTTGTTCTTAAAAATCAAGATTTGGGTTATTCATGGAATTTGGCAGCTACTATCGAAAAACCATGGGCAGACAATTGGTATGCAAAAGTTGGTGGAGCATATGGTGTTTCGATGAATACAGTTGATGCTGGTTCAATTGCATTTGGTTCATGGAATAACAACCAACACTCAAGCAATCCAAACAACCCAGGTTTAGGTTTTTCGTCCTACAATCCAGATACAAGAATATTTGGGGCAGTATCCTACAAACTCGATTATTTCAATTTTGGTTCTACTACTTTCTCCTTATTCTTCGACTGGTTCACTTATGGTCGTTCCAGCTATGTAATGGGTGGAGATATGAATGGTGATGGTGGTACTTCCAACGATTTAATCTATATTCCTAAAGATAAATCAGAAATGTATTTCCAGGAATATACTATAAGCTACAAAGATTTAGAAAACAAAGACCAGAAATATACTGTGACAGCGGCAGCACAAACAGATGCATGGGAAAATTATATACAACAAGATGATTACCTTAAAGAAAATCGTGGTACATATTCCGAAAGAAATGGCGTTATCCAACCTATGATTGCTCGTTTCGATTTGGGCTTAACACAGGAATTTTATTATGAATTTCTTGGTTATCGTAATGGATTGGAAATAAGATTGGACTTGTTGAACGTTGGCAATTTAATTAATCAGGATTGGGGAGTTGGCCAAGTTCTTACTTCCAGCCAACCTTTAGTAGTTCCTACAACGGCTCAAGGTGGACCTGCAGCAGCCGATGGAAAACCACAATACCGATTAAGAACAATTAGTGGTGGTACTTTCGACAAAACAGCCGGTAAATTTATCGACCCAGTATTTATTAATAAAACTTTCACGAACACCGTATTTTTAGATGACGTTTATCGATTCCAATTAACTATTCGATATAAATTCAACTAAGAATAAAAAACACATTAAAAAACTGCCTCACTTAGGGGCAGTTTTTTTTTATATTTTGTGTAACGAATGTAACCAAATTGAATACGAATACGGCGAATGGCTTGGAAATGCATCCAACAGTGGATCCGTCGTAAGGAATATGCCTGTCAAATAACATTTTGTTGGTGGTTGGTACTGAAAGTAGTATTGGGTGGTCAACGAAGTTGCTTCCAAGACTTGATTCTATCATGTAAAATAACCAGCAACTCTTTGTTATTCGTAAATCATCAGCTCATGGTAGTGTATTAGTAATAAATGAAAATTACTCAACTATTGACAACTCGCTTTGCAGATAATCTACTCCATTAAGCCATAATTCAGATTCAGCTATATCAGTTTCATCATCCCAAATTAATCCAAATCCACCTTCAGCTATTTCAAAATTTTTGAGATAAGCAATTTTAGATAATTTACGAAATGCAGGTTTTGAAATTATCTTTTCAAAATTGTAATATTTTACCGAATTATCACTAAATGTTATAGTTAAAATTAAATCCTTAAAGTATTCTGCTTTTAATATTTTGGGATAATGTTGGCTCATTATTCTAATCCAGGAAGTCTTACAAATTCTTGGGTTTCCCACATTCTTGTTAATTCACTCTTGTAAATTGTTGCCCATTCTTTAATAAGATCCATTGCACGAGGAGGAATATCACCTTCAACTAATTCAAGTGTCGCAATATCAAAAATACCATTATATTCACCATAAATTGCGTGAAAGTGTGGTGGATTGTGGTCGCTGAAAAACATTTTGATAATTATACCATAAAATCTCGAAATAGTTGGCATTTTATTTTTCTCCACCTTTTTACTATTCAGACGAAAATTTTGCAATTTATTTTTTAAACATAAGTACCAACGATCATCGCAGTGAAGTGCTGGCGAATCTATCAATCTTTGGGTTGTTATTTTAAATCAATTTTTGCCTATCATCCAGCTATTTTGATATTCAACATTATATTGTTGTCAGCTCTCCTTATGCAACTCGAACCAATTCGTATGCTGTATCTTATTCCCGCCCCCTTTTTCCTTATCGGGAGCGAGTCCCGTCGGGTAATTTAGCATTACTTTTTGAAGTTTCATTTTTTCTTTCTATATTTCTTTTCTAAGTATTTGTATAATGATTTACCCGGTTCTTTATCTATATAATTGTTAGGACAGTAATTATTAGTTACAAATTTCTGAAGCTCCTGATTGTAATAAGTAGTTAAAATTATTTTTCTATTAAAAGTAATTTTTTGTACTAAATCATTTTCTGGTTCTTGAATTATAAAATCTGCTTCACTACAATTTAAAGGTAGATAATAAATTTCTATTAAATCAGATGAAAGTGGAAAATCATTTTTATATATTTGATGAATTTTGCAAATTAACAACCTAACAGGACCTTTATACCACGAATTCTCAATGATTATAACACTGTCTTTGTCAATTTCAACTAAGCATATCAAGGATTTTAATTTTATGTATTTTTTAAGCTGCAGGATACTACTTTCATTTGCAACAGCAAAATTACTTCTAAACATCAATAGTGACAAAAAGATAATTAAACATAAAAGTAACTTTTTCATAATCAGGGCCTTTTCTTTTTGGAAGCATTCATAATCTCTTGTTTTATATCGCTCCATTGACTACCATGCGTCCTTCTATTCCCAATTAACATCCCGAAACCATGGTAGAATAACTCATGTGCAGCTATTTCATGTAGAAAATTGCCTT
>CAYOPF010000053.1:0-17386 GCA_964405755.1 uncultured Chloroherpeton sp. | reverse complement strand
CATTATAATTTCTTATATCGTCATAAGGTGGTGATGTGATTACAAGGTCAACATAGTTGTCTGGCATATTTTTCATTGTAATCAAACAATTTTCGTTGTATATTCTACAAATTTCCATCTTTCATTATGTATAATTTTTTGTTTTAATTATTTTACTTAATTTACCTGTATTCTATTAAATTGAAATAAACAAAACAATTTCTAAATACAAAAATAAGAAAATTCACATAAAATATTTTTATTACTATTACAAAAAAAATGGCTGCCAAGATTTGACAGCCACTTGAATTAGATAATAATATTTTAGCTTCGTTTGTTTGGGTCATCCAATCCATATTTCATACGGCGGTCTTCGGTTCTTAGTAAATAACCCAGCAAAATAGCAAGCATTCCCAAGAAAGCAAACATAAGCATTGGCCAAGTATAGTCGTAAGATGCAGTTACATCGCCTGCGGCAATTCGTTCGCTCACTCCAGGATTGGCAGCTTGCAGCACCACTCCAACCAACCAAGGCAATGTCATCAAACCAATGTTCTGAATCCAGAAAATTAGTGCATAAGCCGAACCAAGGTATCGATCCTCGACTATCTTTGGGATTGATGGCCACATCGAAGCAGGAACTAATGAAAAAGCTACTCCAAGAATTAAAATTGCAATAATTGCCAAAGGCATGCTTAAGGGAATCAGTGCATAAGTTAAGTGCGCAATCGTTAAAAGTGCAGCACCTCCAATCATAATTGTTGCTCCTTTTCCTTTGCTATCCAAGTAAGCACCGATGATTGGTGTCAGGATTATTGTCCCAACTGGTAATAAACCGGAAATATATCCACCAACTTCGGGCGAAACACCTAATTTATTTTGCATCATGTTAACAGCATACTTAAGGAATGGAAACACTCCGGAATAGAACAATACACAAAGTAATGAAATATAGATGAAAGCACGATTAGTTAGGATTTTACCGATATCACTCAACTTGAATTCTTCGGCAGGTTCCGATGAAGCATCTTCTTTAAGTTGCTTATCGAACTTTTTGTCCATAAAGGTATAAGTAAGGAATGTTAGAAAACCGATTGCCAATAGTGCAACTCCGAAATAAACAGAATTTAGTACATTACCTTGCACTATACCATTAACAACTTTCACTCCAGCAAAATTAGCTGAGAAAAAGAATGCAACCGAAGCACCAAGGCGCGCCGTAGCCATTTCCATACCCATAGCCAAAGCTAATTCCTTACCGTGGAACCACTTTACAATAGCACGACTAATTGTGATACCAGCCATTTCCACACCAATACCAAAGATGGCGTAACCTAAAGATGCAAGTTTAGCGGTGGCTGGCATATTGGTCCAAAATGAATTGAAGAAATCATATCCAAATCCACCTTGATAAAATGCTGGCGATAGAGCATAGAGTTTAATTAATCCACCAAGAAGCATAACTACTGCAGCAGTTAAACCTGTGAATCTGATTCCCATTTTGTCCAGAATAATACCGGAGAGGATAAGAAATCCAAGAACATTCATCATATATTCGGATCCAGAGAAGAAACCATATACTGAAGGTTCCCATTTGTAGTGCGATTCGAGTAATGATTGCAATGGAGCAATCATATCAACAAAGAAATAAGCGGCAAGCATGGTAAAAGCTACAAGCATTAATGCAGTCCAGCGTGCGGCTTTGGATTCGTTCATCAATTTGTTTAATTGTTCTGTCATAGTGTTTAATTATTTTTTTGAACTTAAGAAAAAGCAAAAATAATTAAAAATTCAGTTTTTAATTGTGATGTTTAAAAATTAATTTGAAATCAAATCACGAAAAATATAATCTAGGTTGCCGTTATCATCAATTTCTACTGTACAGATACCTTTAGTTACAGCTTCTTCCAACACATCACGAGCTTCGTCGATGCTAATCTCGAGCTCCAATGATACTTCAGAAATACTTAAAATTCCATTTTTAATTTTGGCTAATTTAAGTAAAGAATTGAATCTTCCCGTTTTTTTATTTACCAGCAATAATTTCTTCAATTGGCGTTTTTTATAGAATCCTAAAAATAACGGTATTATGCCGAAGATTAGCAACGCAGTGATTCCTGGGGCAATTTGAATGTCTTCATTCGGATTGATTATTTCGCTAATTAAACCTACGGACATTAATCCAGTTCCAAAAATACCTAAATAAAAAAGAATATTCCAAATCAACATTTTTTTACCATTTTTTGTGTGATTAAATTAATAAAATAAAATTAAGAAAAAATAATAAAATATCAATCAAAAATTGATTAATCATGTTTTTATAGCAGGTTTTCTTCCTCTCCGCTTAATTATAGTTGCATTTTCTCTAATCCAATCCAAAGCATTTTTATAGTAACTGTTTGATTCCAAAATCGAAGAATTACCAATTATTATCAAATGATCTTTAGCTCTAGTGGTTGCAACATTGAACTTCCTATCAATTACTTTATTGTCTGATTGATATATGTTACTAATTTTATCCAACATCACTTTATGATTAATCGAAAAAGAATAAATTATGATGTCGCGTTCCGAACCTTGAAAACGTTCGACAGTGTCGATTGTTACTTTATTTGCAATTTCGGTTGGTAGCATATTTCGAATCAATGCACAATGCTTTTTGAAAGGAGCGACAATTCCAATTCGGTGTGTGGGTATATCACTGCCATTATATCTGAAGTAGTCTTCGAGAAACTTACAAATTAATTCAGCTTCGTACATATTGCTTTTAGTATCAGTATCTGCCAATGATTCAACAAAGACAATTCTATCGGAAAGCCATGGATGACCGAAATCAGTTAAATAACCAGGTTTGTTTTCATCCAATTGAGCTTTGTTTATTGGAAATAAATTTTCCTGATAAGTAAGATGATTTGCAAAATCCTGAATTTTTTTATGCATCCTTCCTTGATGACGAAGATGTCCGATTGGAGGAATTCTGTTGTTTTCGTTTGCTTTTTGGAGCAATCGTCCTAAAATCGAATATAAATTGCTGTTATTTTCCAACAGGTTTTCTTGTAATGTTATTGCTGGCAATTGATTAATATCACCTATCAAAATAAATTTGGAAACACCCGCCAAAAAGCCATTCACCTGTGTTTCGACTACCTGACTTGCTTCATCAAGTATAAGCAAATCAAACTTTATGAATTGAAATATTTCCAAATTGGAAGTGAAAGCAGATACCGTACTTACGAAAACCCGTGTTTGGCGAAACCTCTGAAGTAAGTCATTAATACTATACTTTTCAGATAAGTAAGGAACACTCCTGTCCACAAAATTTTCAATATTTTTGCTCGATATTCTAAGAAAAGGAAAATTGGGTTCAATCCTATCCAAAGTCTGGCAAATCTCTTCCACAGAACGATTTGTGAAAGACATCAATAATATTTTACAATCCTTATTTGAATAATAATAATCAACTAATGCTCTTAAAATCCTTGAAGTTTTGCCAGTTCCCGGAGGTCCTTGAATTAAAAAATAATCTTGATTGTTGATTGCTCTTTGGACAATATTTTGTTGCTTTTTATTTAAATATTTATACTTTTTTATCTTGTTGTGTTCATAATTATTTTGTTTACCATAAATAACTTTTTTACGGTTATATTTTTGAGAATATATAAATTTATTTAATACCTGCAATTGTTTTTTTATAAGATCATCCGAATTTTCGATTTCTAATGTCCATTTGGGAAAATTCAGAAAAAGACCTTTATCAGTAGATTTACTCAATAACGATATAGTAACTGTATCGCTGGAAACTTCCCTGACAGTTCCTTTTAAAATATAGAATTTTGTGGGTTGTTCAATGTATTCATCTGGATAAAGAACGATTTGATCTCCTTCTCGAAAATTAATTGTATTATCTTCAATTTTTATCACAAGATGATTAACAGTGAAATCTGATGCTTCATAGTCAATTTCAAGATTATTCCAGATAAGATAACTATCATTTTGAACACTTAATCGGTAATCATTTTGAAGCAAATCCATTCTAACAACATTATTCCTAAGTTTATGTAAGTACTCCTCTGTAATTATAAAACGAAAACAATCATTCAGATAATGCCACTCGCCTATTTCGATATTGTCGAAAACACTATTGTAATTACCTTTTTGGACATACTTGAAAGATATATTCGATATTTGCTGGACAATCCATTCCAAATCAATTTGATTTGTAATAATTTGTTTTATTAATATTATTATCTGATTTCTCACATGGAGAATTAATTCTTTAATATTCTGGATATTTGAAACATTTCTTAAAGGTTTTTCTCTATCGGATGAATACAAAATCGCAGAAGTTCCTCTTCTGTTATCGAACACATCGTCCAATAACAAATTATATCCATTTGCTTGAGCATAATGATTAACCCACACATTCAAATAAGAATCAGAATTCAAATAACTTACTTTCAGGTTGCTATTAGGAAACTTGCCTGCTTTCAACTCAATAACATTTTTTTCTCCATGGTCTTTATTAATCAATAAATCAAGCCTGCCTTGCAAACCATAAGACTCAGAAATGAATGAGGGTTCTATTATATAGTTGCCCAATTCAAGAGATGGAAGAATTTGTTGTAAATTACGATAATTATCAAACACATTTTTTTTTAACTCTATTGCAGTTTCTTTTAACTTCTTTGCATTATTGAAATCCCAGTTTGCTTCACTAAGAAGTGCAGCCATTAGCGAAACAGGTCGATACTTTATTGCAACCTTAAACGCAGTTTCAAAATCAATTGCTGGATCGTTGATTAAACTGTCAAAGATATGATTTACTAAATTTCCTTTAGCTAAGCTTTGGGATGTAGTACTGTTGAAAACTATTCTTTTAAAAAATAAGATTGGTTTATAAATATTGTTAGAAAAACACTCAGCAACATCAGTAATATCAATTAAATACCCAGGTTCAACTACTATTGTTGTATCTTTGGTTTGTTTGAACAATCGCTTCTCAGCATCAACTATTTCTATACCGGTAATTAACAACACGGTTTGAATTTCAGGAATATTCTTCAAATATAGAAACTTTTCGTTTAACAGTATTCTGATTGATTGGGAATTCTCGTCATTACATGTTAAAAGGTATTTAAAATTGCTTTGTTTAACAAAATCGAATGATACAAACTTATAGATTGTATTTTGTTTTTCTTTAGTAGCTACTAATGGTTGGAAAATAGAATCAGAAATAGGCTTAGGTTCGGCAAAATAATTCAGAAAATAAAAAACTGAATCTCTTAATTTCTCTAATACGTTTTCTTCAATATCATTTTGATGAATTTGCTTTAATTTATTTATGTTTATTACTAGATTGGCAAATTCTGAAGGCAACTTGTATTTAGAAATCAAAAATTGAATACGGGCAACATTAGAGGTGAACTGAAGACTAAATTCATTATCAGAAGTGTTGTTAGCAACATCAACTTTTGAGGCTAATTTAAGAAAATTATAGAAAATAGAAACTAATGATCTAAATTTTTCTATAACACTTAAAATTTTGTTATCGAAAGATTCATTAATTTGTAAGATTGTGTGTTTGCTAAGACTTAATATTTTCTCATCAATCATTAGGAGCAATATCTTTAATATTTATTTGAGGGAATTTGATAGCACCCTGGCCAATTCCGTCAATGGTATATATTATTGAAAATGTTTTTCCATTTGTAATCAGATTGGCTTTACTACCAAGCATAGGAGCAATTGCATCGATGACAAAATTATTTTGCATTGCACGAAACTTAAAGGTATTATTTCCAATAAACTTGACTCCGTTTATGGATTTAACATTACGAGCAATAAATAAAGGACGGTCGTTACTAAACCCGAAAGGAGCCATCATATTCAATGAATTAAGTAACAGAGGGGATAATTCATTGAAGCTCAATTCGCAATCAATACTGATTTCTGGTTGTAGCATTTCCTCGGTAATTTGATTGAGCGCTAATTCGTCAATGAGTTCTCGGAATTCTTGTACATCTTCAACTTTTAATGTTAAGCCTGCTGCATGACGATGTCCGCCATATTCTATCAAAAAGTTATCATACTTCTTGAGAGCTGAATAAATATCAAAATTATTAATACTTCTGGCAGAACCTTTTGCTAATCCATCGATAGTAGTTAATAAAATTGTAGGGACTTTGTACTTATCAACCAATCGTGAGGCAACGATACCTATCACTCCAGCATGCCATGAACTGTTATGCAATACTAATGAACGATGTTTTCCGAATCGCAGATACTCTTCTGCATAAGGAAGTGCCTCGTCGAAAACTTGTTGATCTAATAACCGACGACGTCTGTTCTCTTCTTCCAACTCTTGCGCTATCCTAAAAGCAAAATTAACATCTTTTTGAAGCAACATCTCTGCAGAGCGATTGGCATCACCTAAACGTCCAGCTGCGTTAATCAATGGAGCCATTGCATAAACAATATTGGTAGAAAGTACCTCCCCTTTCTCTAATCCAGTGCAATAGAGCAAGCCCCTTATTCCTGGACGAGGATTCTCATTAATATTTTTAACCCCATAATGGACAAAAACACGATTTTCGTCCATCATTGGCACCATATCCGAAATTGAAGCAATGGCAACTAAATCCAGGTATGAGTATACAAAGTCTCCAAGGTTGAGTTTTTGCCCCATTGCCTGAATTAATTTGAAAACAACACCACTTGCAGAAAGATTTTTGAAAGGGTAAGGACAATTTGGGCGTAATGGATCTAAAATGCTATATGCTTCTGGTTCTCTTTCGTTGGGTTCGTGATGATCACAAATAATTAGGTCGAGTCCCAATTTTTTGGCATATAGAGCTTGGGAAAAAGCTGTAATACCGACATCAACGCTTATAACAAGCGAAGCGCCTACATTTTTTGCTTTATTTATACTTGATTCGGAAAGTCCAAATCCTTCGGTGAAACGATCAGGTATATAATAATATACCTTAATGCCAATGCTTTTCAAAAAATCTGTAAGCATTGCCACGCTTGATGTACCGTCAGCATCATAATCGCCGTGAACCCATACTGTTTCTTTGTTGTCACGTGACTTTATTATTCTATCAACAGTTTCCTCCATCTGCAACATCAAAAAAGGATCATATAAGTCACTTTTTGATGGATTCAAGTATTTTCTAGCAGCTTCGGGTTCTGTTAATCCACGATTAATAAGCACTTTCGCAAGACTTTTGGGAACTTTAAGCGATTTTATTAAGTTTTGTACGGTAGCATCATCAAAATTTTCACCAATCCTCCAATGGAATGTCAAATTAATAACCAGTTTACATTTAATGTTGCAAAAATAGGAAAAAAATCTTACATAATCAATAAAAAGTGTAAATTTTTTTCACATATTGAATTTTTTACACTATTTTAGATTTCGAGGTCAATTTCGATTTGATTATTTAAGATATCTTGGAAAGATTCACGATTTCTTATAAGATAAGCTTTGCCCTGATGGATAAGGACTTCGGCTGGACGATAACGGGAATTGTAATTCGAAGCCATTGCAAACCCATAGGCTCCTGCATTCATAAAAGCAACAATGTCGCCTGTTCGCACTTCACTCAATTTCCTGTTCCAACCAAAAGTGTCTGTTTCGCAAATGTAACCAACAACAGTATAAATTTTTGGACGTCCTTCGGGATTGGTTACATTTACTATTTCGTGATAAGCATTGTAAAACATAGGACGTATTAAATGATTAAAACCAGAGTCGATACATACAAATACAGTTGATGTCGTTTGTTTAGTTGTGTTCACCTTTACAAAGAAATTACCGGATTCACTAACTAAAAATTTTCCAGGTTCGAACATCAAAGTTAAATCTTTTCCGTAAGCCTTGCAAAACTGATTAAATTTAATACTCATTTCTGAACCAAAGGAGTAGATGTCTGTTTCGTAGTCATCTGGTTTGTATTTTACTTTGAATCCGCTACCAAAATCAATATATTCGAGATTGGCAAACCCCATTGCGGTATTGAACAAAATATCGGCTGCTTGCATAAAAACGTCGATATCCAAAATATCGCTTCCAGTGTGCATGTGGATACCATTTACATTAATTTTCAGCGTTTGTACGATTCTATTGACTAAGGGAATCTGATGAATGGAAATTCCAAACTTGGAGTCGATATGTCCGACTGAGATATTTGTATTTCCTCCTGCCATTATATGAGGATTAATTCTTATACAAATTGGAACATTATTATGTGTGTGGCCAAAATATTCCAAAATCTCTATATTGTCGATGTTGATTCTAACCCCTAATTGAACGGCTTTCTCAATTTCTTTAATTGAAACTGAATTTGGTGTAAAAAGTATGTCTATGGGCTCAAAACCCGCTTCAAGACCTAATTTTACTTCTTGAATTGATACAGCATCCAAACCTGACTTTAGTTTACGAAAAAGTTTTAGAATCGAAATATTGGTCAATGCTTTTGCCGCATAATTGATTCTGAGTTTTTTTACATCAAAAGCATTAGCAATTTTGTTGTATTGTTCAATAATTTTTGATGAATTATAAACATACAATGGAGTGTCGAATTCCTGACAGAGATCTTCTACTCCAATTCCATCAATATAGTATTTATTGTTGATTAATTCCATTTACTTGCTATTTAAAATTGTTCATCTAAATCGATTAATAAATTGTATAACTCTTCGCTGGAGTTAGTATTAATCAGCGTTACACGATTATTTTCTGAGTTAAGCATCTTGGATACTTTGCTCAGTATTCTCAAATTCAATCCCACTTGATCTTCCAAACCAAGAATTAAAATAAAAAATGATACTGGTTCGCCGTCTAATGCATCAAAATCAACAGGAGCGGATGTTGTTAAAACAGCTAAAACAAAATTAGTTATACCCTGCGTTTTGCAATGGGGCATTGCGATTCCTTTACCAATACCAGTCGAAAGAACTTTCTCTCTTTCGAATAAATCTGCTAGAACTACTTGGCGATCGATAACCTTACCTGATTTAATTGCTAAATCCAATAAATATTCGAGAATCTCTCTCTTTCCCGAAATATTTACTTTTATAGCTATGCTTTGTTTATTAAGTAATTCTTTAATTTTCATTAAATATCATTATTGTTCAAATGCAAAATTAAAATAAAAAAGCAAACTCAGCAACAAAATGAGAAAAAGTAAATTAGAAATTCTATTCAAGCTGTTCTTTCCAGCTTTTAATCAAATTTTCATGTTCATGAATTAGTTTTTTTGCGTTTTCTGGATCAACAGCATCAACAAAAATACCAAATGAAGCATACTCAGGATTGGGCAGTAAAACAACCGAATCTGTTCCATAAAAGATTTTGACACCTTCTACTAATTCTCTTGGTAAATTTTCGGAAAATTCCATTGCCTTCCGCATTATGTATCCCTTAATATCCCAGGATATTCTAATTTCTTTGCTTGCAAAGTATCTTCGTGGTAATTCTTCATCTATTTTCGAAATTTTCAATCCAGTTTGAGAAGTCATTTCCAAAACTTGTCCAATTGAAAACATGCCATCTGATGCAAATAAGAAATCACGGAAGATAAATCCTCCATGTATACTTCCCACAAATAGTACATCTTGGTCGGTTGTTGCTTCCATCATTGCTGAGTGTGTGTTTTTTATTCTTACAACCTCGACGTTATAATCTTTTGCTATCTCCTCTATTTCCTTGGTCGCAAGTATCGAAACTGCTATCTTATAAGGTTCCCTGTGCTTATGAGTTTCTAAAAACAATTTAGTAAGAATTGATAATAATCTTTGAGGAGGAATCCAAAATCCCCTCTCATCAACAACAGAGATTTTTTCGGCTCCCGGTTCGATTCTAAATCCAAGCTGGTACCTTAGCGACTTCATAATTTTACATATTTCGTCCATTTCAGATGAATCTGTATCGGGATCAGGATGGAATCGAGTTGCATCAACGTAATTATTTAATGAAATCACATCCACTCCTAAATTTCCTAATAGTTGTGGTAGAATGTAGGATGCTAACCCAAAGGAATAGTCGATCAAAATCTTGAATTCCTGCTCTCGAATCAGTTTTGCGTCGAGAGAATTCATAAACCTGTTTAAATAAATCTCATTTGCTCTTTCTAGGTATAGAATTTTGCCTAATTGTTTATAATGAACACGTGTTATATCTTCGCCATAGAAATATCTTTCAATGTTTTTGCTTTTCGCAACATTTATGTCTCGACCATCGGAACTGAATATTATGATATCAGTATACTCCGGGTTTCTTGGGGACCGGCGGACATGGAATCCACCTGCATATTTACCAGATAATAACTCTTGACGAGTTTGTGGGATACTCATTAATTGTAAATCGTTGACATGAACACCTATTGAAGTCAGACCAGAAAGCAGTGCTCTTTTAATAATTCTCGAAAAATCGTCCGGATCACGACTCGAAATAATTGAAGCCCCTTTACCGAATGCCATTCCAAGAGCTGTTCCTAGCTTTGCTGCAAATTCAGGGTAAATTTCAACATTTGATAAACCAGATATTCGTGCTCCTGAAAATAGTTCACGAGACCATTTGTCCTCTTGAACTAACGAATTTGTAACAACAGCACCTTCCTCAATATATTTATTTGGCCATAGTTTAAGATTCGGATTAATCAAGGAATTACTCCCAAGATGGCACTTTTCTGCAATATAAGTATTATCAGATACTGTTACGGAATCCTCGATAATTACATCATTGCAAATTACAGAATTGCTGATTTCTACAAAGTCTCCTATTTTAGTATTATTCCATATTGTTGAACCAATAATTTTTGTACCTGCACCTATAATCACGTTGTCGCCAACTACAGAATCAATTATCTCAGAATGAGCCGCAATTCTGACGTTTTCTCCCAAAGCTACATTTCCTTTTAATAGTGCATTCGAAGATATAATGCACGATGAGGGTGCGATTACTTTATTATCGTCATCATTAAATACTCCAAGCTCAATTTTTTGATAAATTGAGTCCCTCTGACCTGCTTGATATTCCTCCAGATTTCCAACATCACGCCAGTATCCTTTTGCAATATATCCGTAAAGTGAAATTTTGTTTTTTAACATTAATGGGAACAAATCTTTGCTAAAGTCAAACTCCTGCTGGTAAGGTATTAGGTCCAATACATCTTGTTCGAAAATATAAATTCCAGTATTTATCGTATCCGAGAAAACCTGACCCCAACTGGGTTTTTCGAGAAATCTCGAAATCTTACCATTTTCATCGGTTATTACTATTCCATATTGTAATGGCTTACTCACCCTTGTTAATAAAATGGTGGCTTTTGCTTTCTTTTCGATGTGGAAGTTTAAGGCATCTGTAATATCAAAGTCGGTTAGAACATCTCCACTTATCACGATAAAACGGTCGTTGAGGTATTGATAAGCGTTTTTAACAGCACCAGCAGTTCCATAATCTGCCTGAGCGGTAACATAATTCATGTTTATGCCAAATTTTTCACCTGTTTCGAAGTGATTGGTAATAACATCGGGGTGAAAGTAAAGAACAGAAACAAATTCATTAATTCCGTGTTTCTTCAATAAATTAACAATATGCTCCATCATCGGAGTATTCAAAATTGGAACCATTGGTTTAGGAATTGTCATAGTTAAAGGTCGCAGGCGAGTTCCAAAGCCCCCAGCCATAATTACCGCTTTCATAATTACCTCATGAAATTTAAATAAATTGGGATTTTAATTTTTTATTATTATACAAATTAGTAAATTTGTATAAAATATAAAACAAAAGAGAAAAAAATTGAAAATATTAGTTACGGGGGCTACAGGATTTATAGGAAGTCACTTGGTGGATTATCTGCTTGAATTGGGATATGACGTAAGAGCAACTATACGCAAAACAAGCAATTTACAGTGGTTGAAAGATAAAAACATAGAACTAGTAGAAACAAATTTGAATTCAATAGATGATGTATGCAAAGCCGTTCAGGATGTGGATTATATATATCACATTGCTGGGCTGGTTGCAGCAAAGGTTTACCATGCGTTTCTAAAAGCAAATCGGGATGCTACTGAAACTCTTCTAAAAGCTTGCGAACAAGTAAATCTAAATTTACAAAGATTTGTGTTAGTTAGCAGTCAAACGGTTGCTGGACCTTCGAGTTCACTTGAAAATCCACAAACCGAAGATGATTTGCCTAAACCAATCACAAGCTATGGAAAAAGCAAGTTGGAGGGCGAAAAAATCACTTTGAAT
Organism: uncultured Chloroherpeton sp.; assembly: GCA_964405755.1. Lineage (GTDB taxonomy): Bacteria > Bacteroidota > Ignavibacteria > Kapaibacteriales > UBA2268 > GWF2-33-9. Next base: position 5,148 of record CAYOPF010000053.1, on the reverse strand, counting down.
TATTCTGAAAAAATTCCTGTTACAATTGTTCGGCCTCCTGCTGTTTATGGACCTAGAGATACCGCAATTATGGATATTTTTAAACTTGCAAATAAAGGTATTGCACCATTGATTGGTTTTGAAGATAAATTTGTAAGCCTCATTTATGTTAAAGATTTAGTGAGAGGAATCGTGCTTGCTGGCGAATCGAACATCTCCGAGGGTCAAATATACTTTATTACATCCCATCAATTCTACACTTGGAATGAGATTATGGACACTATGAAAATAGCTCTTGGCAAGAAGCATTTATTAAAGGTCAAAATACCAAATACTCTGGTTTTGGCTCTTGCAGGAATATCAGACATTTTTGGTAGATTTTCAGAAAAACCTCCGGTCTTTAATTATGAAAAAGGTATCGATTTTGTACAGAAATATTGGATATGCTCGCCCGAAAAAGCTCGTCGTGATTTAGATTATGTTTCTGAAGTTTCGTTAGAAGATGGATTAACCGAAACTGCTGAATGGTATAAATTTATGAAGTGGATTTAATCGAAACCTACTTATGAACAAATTTCCCAAGCTATTTGCTTTAATCATTTCTGTATTGATTGTACTTACAACTGCTTTCTTTTTATTGCTCAAGTTGATTCAGATTACTCCAAATGAAAAAGAATTAGTAATTTCATCATCGAATATAAAAAACAAAGTCGAGATAAATTACAACAATGTTGGCTTTCCAAATATCGAAGCAGAGAACCTCAATGATTTATATTTTGGCATTGGATATGCACAAGCAGAAAATCGAATGTGGCAAATGGATTTATTGCGAAGGATGGCTCAAGGAAAGTTATCCGAGATTTTTGGTGAAAAATTTATAACATATGACAAATTTATCAGATTTTTCAATCAGAAGAATCTTGCTAAGCAAACTTATTTAAAAATCCCAAACGACTTGAAATCAATTCTTAACAGTTACTCTTCTGGAGTTAATACTTTTATCAAAGAAAACTCCGAAAATCTGGCAATTGAATTTTCTATTTTTAACTACACTCCCAAGAAATGGGAGCCTGATGACTGTATTCTGATATTCAATTTCCTTGATTTTCTATATAATTCCTCGTTCAAGGACAACTTATGGGACTTAATACTTAAAGAAAGTATTTCAGATGAGGAATACTCAGATTTTTTTGAGATTCACAAACCTGTTAATGTACTTGATACCAACATCAAAGCTAATAACAAAAAACCGCAAAGTTTTAAAAAGAATATTCTTACTGGCATACTAGATTCAGTTTCGAAATTTGCATTTTTGTTTAACCCTTCTCATGGTAATTCTTTTGCAATAAGAAAGCAAAAAGGGGAATACTTCCAATCAATTGTAGCATCCGATTTTGCCACCGAACTAAGCATCCCCTCATTCGGGATGATTATGATTGCTACTTCTCCAGAAATAGGAATTATGGGAAATTATATTCCTGGTATTCCATTTTGCTTGGCTGGAAAAAACAATTTACTTTCTTGGGTGCTTAATATATCGAACTCCAACAGATGGTTCTTCGAGGAAATAATTCTTAACAACGACAAAAGTAAATTTAAGGACTCAGACTCCTTGTGGAAAAAAGTAATCTATATAACAGATACAATTCTCGTAAAAAATTCTTATCAGCGATTGTATTATCTTAAATTCATAAATAATTATGGCATTTTCACCGAATCTTTCACTAATTCAGGCTTACATTTAATTGCCTATTCACCAGCAGATTTTATCGAAAATAAAGCATTTATTAACTTATACAAATTGAACTTTACACAGAACATTAATGAAATTCAAGATATAAAAAAGAATTGGGCATTGCCAGAAGCAAATCTAATTTTTGGAGATCAACTTGGAAGTATAGGAATTGTACCACTAGGAAATTCTTTTTATAATCATAGCAAGAAGGAAATTAAGTCAAATGATGTCCTTAGTAATTTTGTAAACCCAAAAAATAATTTTACCATTTCGACTAATGTAACTATTGATACAAATTTTAAAAATAATTTCGTAACTAACTATAGAAGTAAAAGGTTAGAGACGTTTTTATCATCACTAAGTGATTTTGAACTAAGGGATATAAAGAACATTCAATTAGATGCCAAATCAGAATTTTCCAAGGAATTGTTAAGCATAGTTATTCCAATGATCCAAGATAAGATTTATTTATTGAATAATGATGAAAAAGAAATTTTCGAAATGCTTAAAAGATGGGACTTTAGTTACACCCGAAATCAAAAACAACCTATAATTTTAGAAGAATTAATTAGGACTATTTTGTTTGAAACATTTTACGATAATGTTGATAGTAGTCAAATTTCTTATTTTTTCAATAAATTTGATTTTTACGAAAGATTTATTAAAATTATGCAAAACAAATTTGCAAGATTTTTTGATGATTTAAATACAACTCAAACTGAAAATAGAGATTATATAATATTTACAAGTGCTAAAAGTACATTTCAGAGATTATCAAGATATCTCCATTCTACTAAAAAGAACAAGTATTTCAATTGGGGTTCATATAACCTTTGTGGTTTTTCTCATTTTGTACATAACAATAAACTAGTTAATGCTACTTTTTCTATCGATTCTATAGAAATAAATGGACATCGAACTTGTATATCATCAGCTTGGAAGAACGATTTAATAAAGAAAAGCTTCGGAACAACAGGTAGAATAATTTTCGACAATAATTTTTCTGGAATATACACGATCAACAGCTTGGGAAATTCGGGTGATCCTACTAATGATCATTTTTTAGATCAATTACAGGTATGGAAAAATGGTGGATACTTAAAAATTTTCTTTGATGCGAAATTCGAAAAAATATCCAATAAAAGAGTTTTTCAGCCTCAAAATTAAAAAATTGAATTTCGTTCATTTTTTCTTATTTTTGCAAATCTAATAAAAAGTGTGAGGAAGAATGAATTTTCGAACAATACCCGAAGCCTTTATTGCTACCTGTGCAAAATATGGAAAGAACAAGGTCGCCTTCAAATTTTATGGACCTGATGGGGTTATGAGGCAAATTGATTACGACGAATTAAGACAAAAAGTTGAGTGTTTTGCCATAGGGTTGATGGAGTTTGGACTGAAGATAGGTGACAGAATTGGTGTTGTCTCCGAAAATCGTCTAGAATGGATAATTTCAGATTTGGCAGTTGCATCAATTGGTGCAATTACTGTCCCGGTGTTCCCTACCCTAACAGCAAAACAGCTTGAATTTATCTATAATGATTGCTCAGCAACTGCAATAATTGTTTCCAATACTTTTCAACTTCGTAAAATTTTGGAAGTTAAGGATAGTATTCCTTCATTAAGACATATAATTATAATGAACGATGATTATTCTCCGAAAGAAATTCATATCAAGACAATTAACTCAATTATTGATACTGGGAAAAAGACCAGAGAAGAACAAGATTGTAGTAAAATTCTATTAAACTCGATTGATAAAATTAAAGAAAATGATATTCTAACACTGATTTATACAAGTGGCACTACAGGTAATCCAAAAGGCGTTATGCTCACTCACAAAAACATTTTGGCCAATTTCGAAGGAATTCACGAAGCTGTTCACTTGTACGATACCGATACTTCGGTATCGTACCTTCCACTTTCGCATTCTTACGAGAGAACGACTGGATACTATACTCTATTTTTCACAGGAGTTACAATTGGATTAGCTGATTCGATTGATACTCTATTACCATTTATTCAGGAAGTTAAACCAACTGTAATGACCACAGTTCCACGATTTTTGGAAACTGTCAAGAAAAAGATTTTCTCAGCAATGGAAAAAGAAAAACCAGCAAAACGGATAATATTCAAGAATGCAGTGGAAACTGGTAGAAAGTATGTTTATGCCCGACAGGAAAAGAAAGCTTCTATTTTTCTTGAATTGAAATATAAACTCTTCGATAAATTAGTGTATTCAAAAATTAGAGAAAAAATGGGAGGAAGTCTAAGGTTATTGGTTTCTGGAGGTGCCGCTCTTTCAGATGATATTTATGAATTTTTTTCTTCGGTAGGTATTACAACAATTCAAGGTTATGGACTTACTGAGACAGCACCAGTTGTATCTGCAAACCGAGAAGAGAATATCGAATTAGGAACTATCGGAAAGCCTTTATTCAATGTTGAAGTTAGATTTGCAGAAGATGGAGAGATTTTAGTCCGTGGTGATAACGTTATGAAAGGTTACTGGAATGATGATAAAGCAACAGAGAATGCCATCGACGAAGAGGGTTGGCTTTATACCGGCGACATTGGCATATTAACGGCATTAGGAAATATCAAAATAACAGATAGAAAAAAGCATATTTTTGTTAGTAGTGGAGGAAAAAATATTACTCCACAGCCTATTGAAAATTTATTATCACAGAGTAAGTATATTGAACATGTTGTATTAATCGGGGAAAAAAGGGAGTATTGTACAGCTTTAATTACACCAAATTTTGAACAATTAGAAGGCTTAGCCAAAGATTTTGATATTCCTTATTCAAATAAAAGTGAATTGATTTCTCATTCAAAAATTATCAATCTCATTAAAAAGGAAATAGATTACTATCAGAAAGATTTAGCCAAATTCGAAAAAGTTAGAAAATTTGCAATGTTATCCGAGCCATTTACTATTGAAAATGGAGAACTTAGTCCTAAAATGAGTATCAAAAGACATGTTGTAGAAAAAAAATACGCAGAAATTATCGACCAACTTTATAAATCTAATGATTAAATTGAAAAATGATTTTTTTTGTAATTTTTTTCTATTTAATTTGTTTTAATATTATTAATATCTGCTTATGTGAAAAAGTTATACTTAATAATTCTTTGTATCTTTATTTTTAGTTCCAATAATATTTGGACGAACAACTTATTGCTTTTTAATACAAATAATTTCAACTTCCCAAACTTGGAAGTCTCGGCTGCCTACTTTACTGACAACTACGAGCCATTGGAATTAAAAATTGCAAATTCTATTCTCAGAATAAACACCAAGGAATCCAAAATAGATTCTTCAATATTATTAAATTCTTCTTCAAAAGTTCCAGTAAACCTAACTGTAGTGTTCGAATTATCCTCAGCAATTAATCAAGAAGACCTTGATTTTTATAAATCTCTTTATACTC
>CAYOPF010000052.1:0-17635 GCA_964405755.1 uncultured Chloroherpeton sp. | reverse complement strand
AATAAATTAAAATATGCTGTTACCCGAGGTGATGGGGAAGTTGGAGATGATGTTTCGTTAAATGCCTTGCAAATTAGTAACCTCCCAAAGAATACTAAACAAAACAATAAGTTGTCAACTGGTGATTTTGAGGTTCGTGGCGAAGTAATTATGTTTAAAAAAGATTTTGCCGAATTAAATCAAAAAAAGCTTAGTCAAGGACAAAAAACTTTTGCTAATCCAAGAAACTTAGCCTCAGGAACACTCAAATTGCTCGACCCTAATGAAGTTAGCAAGCGTTCTTTGCAGTTTTTTGCATACAATTTACTATCGGACGAGCTTGGAAATTCGACGTTGGAAGAAAACCGAAAAATATTACAAGATATTGGATTTACTATTGTTCCGAGTAATAAACTTTGTAAGAATATCGAAGAGATTCAACAATTTATAAATGAATGGGAAAATAAAAGGGATGAATTACCATTCTACATTGATGGATTAGTAATTAAAGTAAATTCTATTCAGCAGCAACAGGAATTAGGGACAATTAGCAGATTTCCACGCTGGGCAATTGCCTATAAATACAGTGCCGAACAAGTCGAAACGCGATTACTCGATATAACTTTTCAGGTTGGCCGAACAGGGATTGTTTCTCCTGTAGCCGAATTAGAACCGGTGGAATTAGCTCAAACAATCGTAAAGCGGGCAACACTCCATAACGATGATTACATAAAAGCATTAGATTTACGCGTTGGCGACTATGTATTTATAGAAAAAGGTGGCGAAATTATTCCTAAAGTTGTTGGCGTTAATTTTGAAAAAAGGGATCCACATTCCACTCCATTTATTTTTCCAGAAGTATGTCCGTGCGAACATAAAACCAAATTGGTGAAATATGAAGATGAAGTAGCATATTATTGCATTTCGATGGATTGTCCTTGGCAGATACGCAAAAAGATTGAACACTTTGAATCGCGTAACGCTATGAATATTGAAGGAATGGGCGAACGAACTATTGATCAGTTTGTAGAGCTTGGATTTCTTAAAAATGTAACAGATATATATGATTTATATAAACATGCAGATAAGATTGAACAACTAGAAGGCTGGGGTAAGAAAAGTGTGGAAAAACTTCTAAACGGAATAAATGAATCGAAGAACAAACCTTTCGAAAATGTCTTATTTGCTCTAGGAATAAGATATGTTGGCGAGTTTGTTGCTAAAGTAATAAGTAAAGAAATTGGTTCAATTGATAAGCTTATTTCTATGTCATTCAAAGATTTAACTGCAATCAATCAAATCGGAGATAAAATTGCAAAATCAATAAATGATTTTATGCAAAATGATGAAAATCTTCAAATTATAAATAAATTAAAACAAAATGGATTGAATTTTACAAGCAATATATCAGATAATATTCCTAAATCATATAAATTAAGAGACTTATCATTTTTATTTACCGGTGAATTAGAAAAATTTACACGCAATCAAGCCGAAGAAATTATCGAGGAATTAGGTGGAAAAGTTGTTTCTGCGGTTTCCAAAAAACTTTCGTATTTAGTTGTTGGCAATAATCCTGGATCAAAGTTGAAAAAAGCACAAGACATTGGTATAAATATAATTTACGAAGAGGATTTCATAAAATTAATCGAAAATGAATAATATAAATAAATATAATTATTTAAATAAATTACGGAACTTGCTTGTTGAGAAACAAAATCAGTTAGATGACATTAAGTATATAATACCAAGCATTTGGATAGATAAAAATGGTGTATCAAATCCTATCCCCGTAAATTTCCCTCAATTTTTAGTAAATAAGATCGATGAAATATTTCAAATTTCAAATAATTTAACGATTGAAGAAAATAAAAAAATTCGTATCTATAATTCGCTTGTAAGATTAACCACAGCATTTGATTACAAGCAAGAAAGTTATAATTCACCAAACGAAAATACATATTTTAAAAATGAAGGAACTTTTGTTAAAACAATTTCAATTTTACCTTATCTGAGGGATCTTGGAATAACACACTTATATTTATTGCCAATAACCGAAATTGGTAAGGATGGGAGGAAGGGGCAACTCGGCTCTCCGTATTCTATTAAAAATCATAAAAAAATCGATAATAATTTATCAGAACCATTTTTGCAAATGAGTGTAGAAGAACAATTTAAGGCACTGATAGAAGCATGCCATTTAATTGGGATTAAAGTGATTATCGAAATGGTTTTTCGTACTTCGAGCAAAGATAGTGATTTAATTTATGAACATCCTGAATGGTTTTATTGGATTAAATCTAATAAATCAGAAAATATATTCAAACCGCCTAAGTTCGACGAGGGTGATTTGATAAGTATCAAGCAAATAGTCGAATCCGGAGATTTCGAAGATTTAGTACCACCAGATCCGGAATACACAAATTTGTTTTGCGAACCTCCCATCAAGGTATTTAAAGAAGGCGAAAAGATTTATGGACTGAATGCTGAGGATATCTTGTGCGAAATACCTGGTGCTTTTGCTGATTGGCCTCCCGACGATACCCAACCTCCTTGGAGTGATGTTACCTACTTGAAACTTCACAATAACCCTAAATTCAATTACATAGCCTATAATACGGTACGAATGTATGACTTGGAATTATTGAAAGAAGAGTGTAGAAATATTGAATTATGGGAATATTTGTCGGGTATTATTCCTTATTATATCAATGAATTTGATATAGACGGAGTTATGATTGATATGGGTCATGCTTTGCCCAAAGAGTTATTGGAACTGATTATTAATAATGCAAAAAAGATAAAAGAAGACTTTATATTTCTTGAAGAAAATTTTGTTATTTCAAATGAATCTATTGGCAAAGGTTTCCAAATAGTTGTTGGTTATTTACCATTCGACCTACATAATTTAGATAAAACGATTAATTTAATAAATGAATTAAATAATCCAGAACTAAAAATCAAATACTTTGGTACATCTGAAACTCATAATACTCCAAGAGCCTACTGGAGGACCCAAACCAAGAACTTTTCTGTTTTTTCTTATTTACTCTCTAATTTGATGAATAATGCTGTTTCTTTCGTTCATAATGGATTCGAATTATTCGAGAAAGTTCCTGTAAACACGGGATTAGTTTTTGAACAATCAGATTTACAACAATTTCCAATATTACCTTTATTCGATTATGCCGAGTTGAACTGGCTTAACCAAGAAGGGAATATTATTAATGAAATTTGTGAGATTAATAAAATTTCGGATACTAACAAAATATCAATATCATCTGCATTAAAAGCTGAAGAAGACATATTAAAAATAGAAATTATATTTAACAACAGCAATGCTATATTGTTTGTAAATTATTCCAAAAATTCAAATAGAATCAAAATTTCAAGCAATATAGAGATGACTAAGAAAATTATTATTCAATCAGATGTGATAGTTACTTCTGAAGAAATTATCTTCAACTCAAGTTTCGCTTTTGTTTTTTTTGTTCTCGATTAGTACTTTTGCATTTTTAATGAAACCTTCGTACTTTCTTCTTTTAACTGGACTCTTTGGGAATCGACTATCGAAATCTTCTTTTGAGAAGTTGTCTAATTTATTAATATCAAAATAAAAATTATTTGGATTAATAAATTCACTAACATATGTAATATCCAATAATTTTCTATTGTAAGGGCACACTTCCTGGCAAATATCACATCCAAAAATCCATTCGGTATTTAGTTCCTTTACGATATCCGGTATTTCTTCATCCGGTTTAGCCTCCACTGTCCAGTAAGCAATGCAAGCACTAGAATCTAATAATTTAGGCTGAACAAGTGCATTAGTCGGACAAGCATTCATGCATCTCATGCAAGTGCCGCAGTAATCTTGCATTGGTTTGTCGGATTCAAATAAATAATTAGTTAGGATAACTCCAATAAAAAAGTAGGAACCGTACTTGGGTGAAATAATCAAGCTGTTTTTACCTTGCCAGCCGATTCCGGATTTTTGAGCAAAATATTTTTCCAATATATGTACCGTATCTGTATATGATTTTGTTTGAATATCGGGAATAAGTTCGCGAATAAAATTTTCAAGTATTTTTACTTTATCTAATAAAATGTAGTGATAATCGGTACCTTGAGCATAACGGGAAATTTTTGCATAGTTTGTTTGATTAATTTCGGGTGGATTACCAGGAAAATAAAATAATGAACATACAATTATGGATTGGGCATTTTCCAAAATTAATTGGGGATTATTACGTTTATCAATATTATTGGGAATGTATTTCATATTTGCCGAATAACCGAGCTCAATCCATTGTAATAAGTTCTTTTTAGTTACTTCGTCAACAGTTGCGTCGGTAAATCGAATATCAGTTAAACCTAATTCCCTACTTTTTTCGATAATTTCTGTTTTCAAGTTTTCCATAATTGCAATGACCGAATATACTAATTTAACAAAAGAAGATATTAAAAACAAGAAAATTGCAGCATTCGATTACGGTGAAAAAAAAGTTGGAGTTGCCACCACTGACATTTTTCATATTACTTTCAATCCTATTGCAACTATCGAAAATAATGAAAAATTATTTGAAAAAATCACACAAATAGTATCAAAGGAAAATATTGATATTTGTATTGTTGGCTATCCAATCCGTACTAATAATACTGAATCGTCAATACATAAGAAAATTTTGCTTTTTATGGAGCAATTGCAATCCAATACAGGTTTACGATGCTGCTTATACGATGAATCTTTAAGTTCGAAAATTGCTAAAAAAAATATGATTGAATCTGGAATACCACAAAAAAAACGGAAAGTAAAGCAAAGTTTAGATAAATTTGCCGCAATGATAATTTTAAAGAACTTTATTGAAGAAATTGAAGGATAAAAATGAAAAAATTACTTTTTATATTTATACAATTATTAATTTGTACTGTTTTCCTAACTGCACAAAGCCGTTTTGAATTACAAAACCATACTCATTATTACAATAACAAGCTGATTTCATTGGCAAGTTTTGTAGAAAAATTCAGTACTGATTCTTTAAAGTTGTATCTATACTACAAACTTCCAATAAATAACTATCTTTTAAGACAAACTCCAAATGCCAATTTCCAAGGTATTGCCAATTTGACACTAACCCTATCCGATCAGGATGGAGTTGTTAGATTTCATAGGTTATTCAACGATACAATTCTTAGTCCAAAATCTCAATTTCTTCCGAATGAATTAGTTTTTCAGGAAGGTTATACCTCCCTTATTATACCCAAGGATAACTACCAACTTGAGGTTAGAGTTAACGATGGTAATTCAAGAAAGTCCGAAAAAGTTCTAATAGGATATTTATTATTGGATACAGCAAGAAAAACAAATGCAAGCTTGATGATATTAAATAAATTTTCGGAAAACCAATACAAACCAGTTTGTTTGTTTAATAATAGCGACTATAGTAATTCTCCAAAAACATTTCTTTTTAATTTATATGTAAATACAGAGTTTTCCAACCTTACTTATAAAATTCAAAAAATAAAGTCTGAGGATGAATATAATTTTGAATTATCTGATTTGAATGGAAAAGTTGAAAAAATCAAAGTTGAAGATGTTCAGTTTAATTCAGAATTTGTGGAATTGAATTATAACAGCAAAGCAACAACAGAAAAAGAAGAATCTGGAAATCATTATTATTTGATTGATTTCATTCATAATCCTTTTGTTCCAGGTAGATATCAGCTCGAAATTTATTCTGGAAACAGAATGGTCTATACTACAACTTTCCGTGTAATTTGGGATAATCAACCAATTATTTTATACAATATGAACGTTGCATTAAAAATTTCAGAAATATTTTTAACTAAAGAAGAAATCGATTTAGTACGAAGCAACAATAAACGATTACAATTGAAAGGATTATATGATGTATGGAAGAAGTTGGACACCACTACTCCTTTGGATAATTACCCTGAATCAATGATTGAATTTTATCAACGAGCAGACTTTGCTTATTATTCATTTTCTACATTTGCAGAAAGAAATGGAGCATTGACCGACAAAGGAAAAGTTTATATTCTGAACGGACCACCTGATAAAATCGAGGAGGTATTTAAAATGAAGAAACTCAATGAGATTTGGACTTATTCTAATTTAATTAAAGAATACACCTTCGAAAGTGTGGAAGCAGGAGTACTTAAATTAGTAAATATTAAAGAATAATCTCTTATTCTTTTTCCTTTGCAAATATTGTATCTACTCGTAATACCGTATATATCGGGCAATATGAAACAACAGATGTAAGTAACATTATAATACCTACAACCAATACTATAATGGATATAATGTTAGAGAATCCTAAAAAAATCGAAATTGTAATTGCAAAAATTCCGATGAATAATCTGATTATTCTATCAATACTTCCCACATTTTTCGATAACATATTTACCTCAAAAAAAAATCGTTATTAATTATTAACGATTTTTTTCATAGTTAATTATATTTGCTTAAAAGATAATTTAGTCATCCCAAGGAAGGTTTTCTTTAATAGGAATAGATCTGGGAATGGCATCGCCCAAAATAGCAGGGCTAAGTGTATTGATGAAATATGTTGCCACACCAGCCCTCTTCATAATTGGAGCATCAGCCCATGTAACACTAACCCCATGTGCTGCAAAAGCTTTGTAAGTTAAGTCCTTTTGCAATTTATTTATTTCAGTAAAAATATTGCCCATGCCTACTCTCAAAACTTTTCGGGATGAGCCTTGTTCATACCATACGATATAAATACCCGTAGTATTTCGTATTGATGGATGATCCAAATCTACTTTGAACAAATCACACCAAATATCACCTTTGCACTTGTACCATAGAAGCATTTCGACCTCTTGATTGTTATTAACTTACAAATTTAATAAATTTATTTCAATGTAAGTTTTTTGTCCTTCTTTTTTATTGTTTTTTCCAATTCTGATTTTAAATACTCGAATGCATCTTCAGGTGTATCAACATATTTGAACAAATTCATATCTTCAGGACTGATTAGCTGCTTTTCGATTAATAGATCCATATTAATTAGTTTTTTCCAAAAATCACTTCCATAAAGAACAATTGGTAGTGGTTTAGTAACTTTTAATGTTTGCCTAAGTGTGAGAATTTCCATAAGTTCATCCAATGTTCCAAATCCTCCGGGCATTGTAACAATTGCTTTTGCTAAATAGACAAACCAAAACTTCCTCATAAAGAAATAATGAAACTCAAAATTGAAATGAGGACTAATATGTTGATTGGGATGTTGTTCGAATGGTAAACTAATATTCAAACCTATGTTATCCAAATTTGCCAATGCTGCACCTTTGTTTGCGGCTTCCATCATTCCACCGCCACCACCAGTAGTTACATATATACCTTTTGCTAAAGGTTCTTTGGCAATCCATTCTGAAAACATTTTTGCTAATTTTGTAGCATCATCGTGATATTTACAAATATCTTCCACCGATTTCAGTTGTTTAATTTCTTTATTGATTTTAGCTTGTTCGTTTCCCTTTGCCAATTTTAGCTTGTTCGTCAAACTTTCCATCCGATTAATATATTCTTCCATCGAAAAAGTACGTGCCGAACCATAGAAAACAATGGCTCCTTTTACTCCTTTCTTTCGTAAATACTGATCGGGATATAAATATTCCGCAATCATTCTAAGAATTCTTCCGTCGCTGCTATGAATGAATTCAAAATTATCATAAGCTTTTTTGCTCTTGAGTATTTTCTCTGTTTTATTGAATGCCATAGTTAACACCTAATTTTTGAAAATAAAATATACTGATAAAATTAAAAAGCCAAAACCAATTAAATGATTTATTTTAAATGATTCTGTTTTGAAAATAAATATTGTAAATAAACTAAAACTGTTAGCGAAACAACTTCTTGTATTACTTCTAATTCGACTAATGAATATGGTCCACCGTAATCCTTATATCCCAATCTGTTTGCTGGAACCTGAAAAATATACTCGAATAATGCTATTCCCCAGCTAAGCAATATTATAGTGAATATTGGGAGTGAATCGAAGAATTTCATATCCTTGAACTTCAAGTGACCATACCATGCAAAAGTCATAAAAGTATTTGATATAATCAATAACAAAATCGACCAAAAACCATTCATTTTTTATTTCTTGATAGGATTTGATATAGGATTTGATAAAAATGGAGGTTTAGGAATATCTTTATCGATAGAAGTTATTTCTAAGTCTTCGAACAAGAATGATGGTGTTATGATACTTGACTGTATCCATGTAGAACCCTCTGAGCCAAAACCTCCACCAGGATTTTGGACTAACAAATTATGTACATACATATCTTTGCTACCATTCAAGATGTCCTTAAAGGACTGAGGGGATAAAGAATTTATTTGTACATTATTCAGCAATTCTTCGCGACCATCAGGGAATATTTTGTAGGCTTCGACAATAGGTATTGAGTTTTGGTCAATTAAAAAAGATATTGCACCATATGTGTTACTCATCAATGCTGTAGAGAATATATTCTGATTCATTGCTTTCCGTATGATAATCCCGAACGGCAATTCCCTTTGCTTAACAAGTTCCAGAAGTTTTTTCTTCAAATCTGCATTTGATAATGCTTTCATAGGATCGATAAAGAAATATAAATTGCTAAACATAGGAACTCCACCCCGGCGATGACCATTACTCTCCATCACTCTTTTTATTGGAGTACGATCGTTCAGTAGTGTTTTAAGAAAGCCATTTTCGACCAAAGTAACATTTTTTGGATCCAGACCCTGATCATCAATTGTGTAGTATCCAACTAATTCAGTTGTTTTATATTTCGTATCTTTTGGATTGTCGAAAACTGAAATAAATTCCGGAAGTACTCTTCCACCTATCTTCTTTTGGAATGCATTGAAGCGACCTCCGAAACTTGCAATCATTCCCTCGCTAAGTTTTTCGCGCTGAGCAATCAGATTGGGAGCAAATATTCGCGAAATAATCTCACCAGCAGCTTGCCCTTCGACGATTACGGGACCATTGTAATTGTCATCTAAACTTGATTGAGTTGTTTTAGCAATTAGTTTAACTGCAATTTCATTAATTGCTTTTTTAAGAGAATCTTGAGAAGGTAAGTTTTTTGGTAATCTCGAGTAAACACTATAATGTTGTGCAATTGGAATACCTTTGTCATTCTGGGTAAAACATATTGCTTCGATTCCACTAAAGTGTTCATCTTTAATGTATTCCATTCCTTCACTATTCATATAATATGTTCTGCTTGGAAGATATTCGAAGTTTACTCTTGATGTATAAATTTGTGGCAAACCACTAAATTGATTGCTTAATGCATTTACTAATTCAATATACTTATCAAAATTAAAGTCAGCACTTGAGATTGTATCGTATGATTTGCTCGATTGAACAATCGAAAAGTCTGGAATTGTGTCCTTGCGTGTAATATTTTTGATACTTGCAACTTTTTTTGAGTATATTTCGGAAGATTGTTTATAAGCAGCATCGGTAGCAAGCCAAAGTTGTTGCCTCAAAATATCGTATGATATTTCTTCTGGAATTCTTCTGTTAGTAAAGCGTTCTTCATCGTCGGTGCTGCCGAAAAAGGAAAAACCAATATCCAAAAAGTTTGAGTTATCGAACTGATAATCTCCTACTCGTACAGATACATTCAAAATGTAATTATATCCTGAATTGGAATTAATTAAATTACCAAGAAATGCCGAGGCATTATGCTCTTCAACAACTTTCAATTGATACTCAATATAGTAAGGTTTTTGAAGATTTTCCAATTTTAATTCTTTCATCGAGCGGTTCAATTCGTCCTTCATAGCATTCATCACAATCTTGCTATCTGGATACTGTGCATTGGAACTGATAATAGCAGTTGTAATTATTATTATTGTCAAAACTAGTTTTTTCATTTGTCTAATCTCTTAATTATGGTGCTGATAAAATTGGTGGTTTCGCTTGGGACTTTAGTTTCTTTTGTACTTCTATTCTCGATACGAGTAGAGATGGAGAACAAGCAGATACGGGAACACCTCCTGATTCGGCTCCACATATACCGTTGAATATTCCAAGATCATCACCTACTCCAACTATATTGGCAAAAGTAGTTAGTGGAGTACCTATTAAATCTACTCCACGGACCAATTCGTCGGGTCGGCCATCAACATATACTTTATAAACTACCAATGGAGTAACATTAAAAGCATTTGGAATTGAACGACTTGTGAAAGTAAATCCTCCGGACACATCATCAAAAAATAGCCCATAATCCTTACCTTGCTCTTTGGCAATATTCTTTAATTCTTGCTTTAATTCATCAATTGTTTTAGTCTTGCTACTTTGAACAATCAAATTGGATTGACGAGTTACTGTTGTATAACCGCTGGATTTCCGTCCATGACCATTAGATTTGGAAAAACCTTCAATTGGAGTTCTCGACATTAAAAAGTCAGAGAAAACTCCATTTTTTACGACATCTACCTTTTGTGCTTTGACACCTTCATCGTCATAAACATAGAATCCTGCAATTGGCGTGTTATTCAACCTTTTTAATGTTGGATCGAATATTATGTTCATAAATTCTGGCAAAATTTTCTCACCAATTGATTTTTTGAATGTCTGGCTCGAATTTGGATCTTTTTCGCGATGTCCTTCCACACGATGGCCAAATATTTCGTGGAAAAATACCCCGGCAGCACGTCCAGAAAGCATAGCTGGTCCTGTGAAAACTTCGGCATAAGGGGCTGTTCTTAATTTATCGAGCAAATCGATTAATTTATCGATTTCAGCTTCGATATCTTTTTCGTTAGGCATATTGTTGGGATCGTAAGAATAAAAGCTTCTGTAGAGCGGTAAACTCATACCATCGCCGGCCTTAGTGCTTGCATTCACGAAAATATAAAAATAATTTTCGTAAGTCTGAATTTTTGTTCCTTCGCTTGTAACTATTATTTTTCTTATTGAATTTCCAAAAAAGGAAACAGATGAATTTAATATCCACTTATGTTTCGAAAATTTTGATGATAGCCGTTTAATCAAATCTTGGTAATTATCTAAATTTAATCGATATAGTTGGCCATTTTCGATAGAAACAACAGGTTTTTCGAAAGAAAAATCAGCAGATGTATCCTCTTCTTGAACCTTAACTTTGGAATTTGTTAATGCCTTTTCAAATCTTTCTATAGCATTTTTGTATGCCTTATCCGTTGCAAACCACATCGTATTGGTAATAGCTTTTTCGTCATCAACAAAAGGTAACTCAATTCTCCCCATACTACTATTGAAATTTAAGGGGTTGCCCCTAATCAAATGAGTATTGTCGAATTTGTAATCTCCGACTCTCACTTGAATGTCCAACATTCTGCTGCTGTCATGATTTTTTATGTCAATCATTCCGTTTGTTCCGGCAAGTCGGTAACTTTGCGTTTCGGTAATGTAGTAGGAAATAAAGTACGGCGGATTAGGATTATCCTTTAATCCGTTCATCGTTCGATTAATCTCTTTTTCGGCTATTTGGATTAATTCTGGAGTTTTGGTTTGTTGAGCAAATAATTGCAACGAACAAATCACTAAGAAAAATAATATACGATACATTTAATTAACCTCAATGGGATGGTTGACAAAGTTCGGTTAGAACCCCGTTTGTGGATTTGGGGTGCAAGAATGCAATTTGCATGTCGTGAGCTCCACTTACGGCAGTTTCGTTAATTAATGAGAAATTCAATTCTTTCAATCGATTAAGTTCAGAGTTCACATCATCAGTTTCGAAAGCAATATGGTGGATTCCTTCACCTTTCTTTTCGATGTATTTCGCAATTGGGGATGAGTCATCGGTTGACTGGGTAAGTTCGATTAGCACTTCTCCAACTTTGAATGATGCAACTTTAACTTTTTGTGCTGCAACTTCCTCGGTGTGTACATTTTGGATTTGAAATAATTTTGTAAATAAGTCTAAAGAAACATTTAAGTCTTTAACTGCAATACCAATATGGTTGATTGATTTTATCATTTTTTACCTCATGAATTTATGATTTTAAACTATTTAGGTCCGATATGTTGTTCACTCCTTGAATTTCGTCGAATTCTGCAATACAAAAAGCGTTAACATTCTTGCTTTGATTATACAGAATCGAGATTACATCTGTTAGATAGAATTCATTTTGAGCATTATTGTTTTGTACTGATTTTAAAGCTTGGAACAATAAATAATTATTTATAATATAAATTCCAGAATTAATTTCTTTAATCAGTTTTTCGTCTTCAAATGCATCTTTTTCCTCAACAATTCTTAAAAACCTGCCTTCCAAATCTCTCACAATTCGACCATAACCAGTAGGAACTTGAGAAATACTTGAAAGAACTGATGCATCCGAAGAATAGAAATTGTGCATTCTTATAAATTCATTTAAAGTATTTTCAGTAAGCAATGGCACATCGCCCGAAAGGATGAGGATGTCATTAACTTTGTTCGAAATTTTTGGTTCTGCTTGCTGAACTGCATGGCCTGTTCCAAGTTGTTCGTTTTGCTCAGCAAAATTAATGATGTTTGAGTTGAATTTCGAAAGAAATTCGATAACTTTTTCTTTCTGATGCCCAACAATTACTATAATTTGCTTAGGTTGTAAATTTTGTGATAACTCCACGACATAATCGAGAAGAGGTCTGTGATTAAATTCAACTAATACTTTTGGCAAATTAGGATTATTCATTCTCTTGCCTTTGCCTGCGGCTAAGATAACAACAGAAAAACTGGATTTGTTCATATTATTAATTATCAGAACGAGTAAATATTTTTTTTGGTATAGTTTTATGGGACAAAGATTTGATATTATTATTTTCGTCAACCAATACAATTGTTGGCCTGAAACTACTTATTTCTTTATCATCAACAGCGGCATAGGAAATAATGATTATTTCATCTCCGACTGCAACTTTGCGTGCTGCTGCGCCATTTAAGCAAATATCCCTATTACCATAGTCGCCTTCGATAACATAGGTATCGAATCTTTCGCCATTATTTATGTTCAATACAGACACTTTCTCATTTTCTATTATATCAGCTGCTTCCATTAGTTCACGATCGATAGTAATGCTACCTTCATAATAAAGATTAGCTTCAGTTACTTTTGCTCTATGAATCTTCGATTTAAATAAAA
Source organism: uncultured Chloroherpeton sp. (assembly GCA_964405755.1). Classification (GTDB taxonomy): domain Bacteria; phylum Bacteroidota; class Ignavibacteria; order Kapaibacteriales; family UBA2268; genus GWF2-33-9. Next base: position 4,485 of record CAYOPF010000052.1, on the reverse strand, counting down.
ACCGCTGCATAAATTACTCATAAATAAAATTTGAAACGAATTTATTAACAATAAATTATAACACAAAATACAAAATTATGCAAACTAAAAGAGATAAACAAAAATTATTAACAAATATTAATCATAAATTTACAATAATGAAGGATTGTGATTGATATAATTTTCGTATTTTCGTATTATTAATAAGTGTTAAGTTCGAAAAATATACATAATTATTAAAAAAAGTTAATGGAGAAAAATATTATGAAGAAAATTGCTGTAATCGACGACGAAATTCAAATTATCAACGAGATTAAAAGCTTGTTCGAAAAAGAAGGGTTCGAGGTTGTTTATGCCACTAATGTTAAATCAGCGTTAGAAGTAGTAAGTAACGAAAAACCAGATTTGATAATTTTGGATGTTATGATGCAGGAATCCGACGATGGATTGTACCTTGCTAATAAATATCGTCAGATTGGAGTATCCACTCCAATCATCATGCTTGCATGCATTTCCAAAGTTACTGGTTTCCAGTTTGGAGTAAGTGACGCTCTTCCTGTAGATGAATTCTTACTAAAGCCAGTTAGTCCAGAATTATTATTAGAAAAAGCAAAAAGATTATTGAATTAATAATGGAGAAAAAATGTTAGCTAGTGAAGTTAGTGCTCTTAATGAAGAAATTCAAGAGCTAGTACAAACACTCGGTAGCGGACGACAGGCGTTGATGCCAATATTGCAGCACATCCAAAGAAAGCATGGTTACATCTCGGCTCATGCTCAGCAAGAAGTTGCAAGGCTACTCAAAATCCACCCAGTCGAAGTTGACGGAGTTGTTACATTTTATGCATTCTTCCGTAAAGGTAGAAGGGCAAAGTACAACATAAGACTTTGCCAGACAATTTCCTGTGATTTAATGAACAAAGACGGCATAGCCAAAACATTCGAACGCGAACTTGGAATAAAGTTTGGCGAGGTTACTAAGGACGAAAAATATTCATTAGAGTTTATCAGTTGCTTGGGTATGTGCGACCAAGGCCCTGCTATGCTTATAAACAATGAAGTTTATACTAACTTAACACCCCGTAAGGTTGTTGATATTTTAAATTCATTAAAGTAAGAGGAAAATAATGCCTATTTTAAATAAACCGATAATATTCGACAAAAATAATTTCGGAAATGGATTCGAGAAAGGAATGAGCGGACGACCAATCGATATAGTTCTCGAAATAAGGGAATCTGGATTGAAGGGTCGTGGTGGAGCAGGCTTTCCAACTGGTACAAAGTGGATGCTTGCCGCAACTGCAGTTTCTCCAAATAAATATGTAATATGCAATGCAGACGAAGGCGAGCCAGGCACATTCAAAGATAGAATGTTGCTAACAGAATATACTGATGAACTTCTTCAAGGTATGATTATGTGTGGATATGCTATTGGTGCAAAGGAAGGTTATATTTATCTTCGAGGAGAATATGAATATATGTTGTCCCATATAAATGGGGTAATCAAAAAATTCCACGACGAAGGTAAATTAGGTAAAAGTATTTATGGCAAAAATTTCGATTTCGATATATCCGTTCGCTTGGGTTCGGGTGCTTATGTTTGTGGCGAAGAATCAGCGTTAATCGAATCGTTGGAAGGACATCGAGGCGAACCTAGAAATCGCCCACCTTATCCAGTTAATACTGGTTATATGGGCTATCCAACTGTCGTAAACAACGTTGAAACTTTGGTTTCAACTCCAATAATCATGAACAAAGGAGCAGAATGGTTCCGTAATATTGGAACCGAAAAATCCAGAGGTTCCAAATTACTTTCAATTTCGGGTGATGTGGAAAAACCAGGTATATACGAAGTGCCATTTGGTACAAAAATAATTGATATGCTCGAGATGGTTGGTGCTAAAGATACAAAAGCTGTCCAAATAGGTGGTGCATCCGGAATTTGTATTCCAGAAGAAGAATTACACAGAAATCTCTCTTTCGAAGATGTTCCAACTGGAGGTTCGATTATAGTTTTCAATAAATCAAGAGATATGCTCAAAATATTAAAGAATTTTATGGAATTCTTTACCGAAGAATCCTGTGGTCAATGCACTCCATGCCGAGTAGGTAATAAGAAATTACTTGATGGAGTAAACATGATTGAGCAAGGAAAATGTTCTGTTAAGTATTTAAGAGAACTGATTGATTTGGGACGTACGATGCAAGCATCTTCCAAATGTGGTTTAGGCCAGTCAAGTCCGAACCCATTTATTACAATTATGACCCATTTTGGGGATGAAATTTTAGCTGAACATTATTAGGAGATGAAAATGACAGATAATAGTTTTTCAACAAGAATACCAACTGCTCAGCAGTCAATTAAAATAGATATAGGATCTGCACACGAAATCGGTGGTTTAGTTGATATAGAAATTAATGGCAAACAATTCCAGGTTCCGTTTGGAACATATATTTTGGATGCTTGCAAACAGTTCGATTTCCATATTCCAACTTTGTGCTATCACGACGATTTGTGTATCGCTGGTGTGTGTCGCGTGTGCGTTGTCGAAGTCGAAGGAATGCGTACATTACAATCAGCTTGCACCTATCCTATCACTCAATCAATCAAAATAAAAACAACATCCGAAAAAGTTCGTAAATCTCGTCGCCATATAGTCGATTTACTTTTAAGTGATCACTATGGCGAGTGCTATTCTTGCGTTCGAAATAATAATTGCGAATTACAATCTTTAGCTAAGGAACACGGAGTTGATTTTTATAGGTTCGGACACGTACAACATTCACATTATGATATTGACAACTCGAGTTATTCTGTAGTTCGCGATATGAACAAATGTGTTCTATGCCGAAGATGTGTGCGTACTTGTATCGATTTGCAAGAAGTAGGATGTTTGGAGGCCCTGGACAGAGGTTACGAAACCAAAATTACAACCTTTATGGATAAACCATTGGCGGAAGTAATCTGCATCAACTGTGGTCAATGTATCAATCGTTGCCCCACCGGTGCATTGCGTGCAAACGATCCTTCGGATGCTATTTGGGAAGCAATCGACAGTCCGAAAAAGCATGTAGTTATTCAGACTGCTCCATCTCCAAGAGCCGCTATAGGTGAAGAATTTGGTTTGCCACCCGGACGATCGCTAACCCGTGAATTGAATACTGCATTGCGGATGATTGGATTCGACAGAGTGTTCGATACCAATTTTACTGCCGACCTAACTATTATGGAAGAAGGCACTGAATTGTTGCTAAGATTAAAATCAGCACTTGTGGATAAAGATCCAAATGTTAAGTTACCTCAGTTTACATCTTGTTCTCCTGGATGGGTTAAATTTATTGAGCACTTCTATCCTGATTATTTAGATTATCTTTCTACTGCTAAATCACCACAACAAATGTTTGGTAGTGTGCTAAAAACATTCTATGCACAAGAAGCAGGAGTGGACCCCGCCGATATCGTTACAGTGGCTGTTATGCCATGCTCGGCGAAGAAGTTTGAATGTAATCGTCCCGAAATGAACGATAGTGGTTTCAAAGATGTTGATTATGGTTTAACTACGAGAGAATTGGCTCAAATGATTAAAGAAGCTGGAATTAACCTTCCAGACCTTCCAAAAACTGGATTCGATGAACCATTTGGCGAAGCAAGTGGTGCTGGTCTTATCTTTGGTGCTACTGGTGGTGTGATGGAAGCTGCGCTTCGTACTGCTTATGAATTAGTAACTGGAAGAGAAGTCCCATTCGAAAATCTTAACATTACTCCATGCCGTGGTATGGAAGGAGTTAGGGAAGCTTCGGTGAAATTGGAAAATGTGAAACCCGAATGGTCGTTCCTCGAAGGTGTTGACTTGAAGTTTATGATTGCCCACGGTACTGCTAATGCCAAAAAGATAATGGATAGATTGGTAGCAGGCGAATTAAATGATGTTCACTTTATCGAGATTATGGGTTGTCCTGGTGGATGTATTGGTGGTGGCGGTCAGCCTATTCCAACAAGTCAGGAAATCAGAGCTGCCCGTGCCAAAGCAATTTATGACGAAGACGCTGGATTACCTTTAAGAAAATCTCACGAGAACCAACACGTGAATTATCTTTACGAAAAGTTCTTGACCGAAGGACCTTGCTCGCATCTTTCACATAAATTGTTGCATACTCATTACACCAAGCGTGGCAGTTATATAGCATAATCATATATTCAAAAATATATCAAGAAGTTGTCCCAATAAGGCAACTTCTTTTTATTTTTACACAATTAACTTTAAAAATAATTAGATTTCATTTCTTTATAACAATGTTTTTGATAAAATAGCAATGGAAAATTTCAACAGAATATGAATCATCTATAGTTAATATATAACCTGACTTATTATTAATAAAATTGAATATATTATAATATCATTTCTTTATATTAATTGAAATAATTGAATGTTTATTTAATCTTATTGACATTTTTTCTCTTCTTATTAAAGTTTTTTCTCTTCTTATTAAAGTTTTTTCTCTTCT
>CAYOPF010000051.1:0-17806 GCA_964405755.1 uncultured Chloroherpeton sp. | reverse complement strand
TAATCCGCTGGGATTGCAGCAGTGTTCCCTCAGGCGTTTACATATTAACCATTCAACACGGCACCCGCAAACAAGCAGTGAGGATGATAAAGGAATAAAATAAAATAACACATCCGATGTCTTCGAGGCATCGGATGTTTGCTTTCAAAGAAGATTCTTCGCCTTGATTCTCTGATTGACAGTGTCTTAGTCTTGTTGAGTAAAATCGATGCATCAAAAAAAAGGTTGCCTGTTATCGACAACCTCTTTTTGGTTAAACTTCAATTATTTCTATACCCATCCGCGCATTTTAACAGCTTCTGCTACTCTAGAAATAGAAATCATATAAGCAGCATCTCGCATATAAACATTACGATTCTGTGCTAATTCATAAACAGCATGGAATGCTGCAGTCATTTTGGAATCTAATTTTTCTAAAACTTCTTCTTTAGTCCAGAAATAATTCATATTGCATTGAACTTGTTCGAAATAAGAACAGGTAACGCCACCAGCATTTGCTAAGAAGTCTGGAATGTTCAATATTCCACGTGATTTAATTACTTCATCAGCTTCTGGAGTAGTAGGTCCGTTTGCTCCTTCAGCAATAATTCTTACGGAAGGTTTAATTTTTTGAACAGTGTCTTTTGTAACTTGGTTTTCGATAGCAGCAGGTACTAAAATATCAACGTCTTGTTCGATCCATGCATCGCCTGGAAGAACTTCGATACCTAATGCTTGTGCTTTGTTCTTGTCGATTTCACCAAATTTGTTGGTAATTCCAATTAATTCATCGAAAGTGAGACCCGACATTTTGCGATAAGTATAAGATTTTTTGTCTTCATGGTCCCAACATGAAACTGCAATAGCTTTTCCACCTAATTTAACATACAATTCCAAAGCATATTGACTTACATTACCAAAACCTTGGAATGAAGCAGAAGTCTTAGCTAAATCAATACCCATAACTTTGCAAGCTTCACGTACTGTGTAGATTACTCCATATCCAGTTGCTTCGGTTCTTCCCAGGGAACCACCACTACCAACTGGCTTACCTGTGATCATACCAGGAGCTTTAACACCAGTAATTTTTTCATATTCATCCATCATCCAAATCATGTGTTGGCCAGTTGTCATAACATCTGGAGCAGGAACATCTTGGATTGGACCAATATTACGTGCAACTTGGCGAACCCATCCGCGTGCTAATGCTTCTTGTTCTCTCATTGACAAGTTGTGAGGATCGCATATAATACCACCTTTTCCACCACCTAATGGAATATCCACAACAGCGGTTTTCCATGTCATCCAAGTAGCTAAAGCTCTAACAGTATCGATTGTTTCTTGGGGATGGAATCTGATACCACCTTTTGCAGGTCCACGAGCGTCGCTGTGTTGCACACGGAAACCGCGGAAAACTTTATAGGAACCATCGTCCATTCTTATTGGAATGTTAAAATGGTATTCACGATCTGGATTGCGAAGAAAATCGCGTGTTGCTTGGTCTAAATTTAGTTTTTCAGCAACTGCATCGAATTGTTGCTGAGCCATTTTGAACGGATTGAATGAACTGTCAGCCATTTTTGTTCCTTTATTTTATTTGTAATTTTTAATAAATTTTTGAAATTAGTTTTAATTTCAATTACAAAATTACACAGAAAAATAATAAACTCATTGATATTTCACAAAAAAATACGGTATTTATTAAAAAAAATTAATTTGTTTGTTTCTAAACAATTTTTTATTTTATCGTCTTTATACTTTACACAAATCTAAATTTATATGAACACTTTATTTTTCTCCTTTTTTAAAAAGGTCGAAACCATCTTTACATCGATAGAATTGTCAATCGAAGATAAATTCCAAACAATTACCGACGAGTTTGTTCATCATTTCGAATATGCCAAAGGCATGAAAATATACATCGACGAAAACGAAATGATGAGTAACAACTTCATCTCGACATCGCGCATGATCCAGAAAGACATACGTTCTTCGGGAATTATTTTGGGTAGTTGTTTTGTTTATCTTGATGAAGATGATACAAGCTTTAATAGCGATGAATTCGAAATATTTCTTATATTGTTGATAGATAAATTTGCCAGCTATCTTTTTATTAATAAATTAGAAAAAACATTAAAGCAAATTGAATTCGAAAAGCACAACCTTCAAATAACACAAAGAACAAAATATGCGATAGTGCTTGAATTATTAAAAAATACTGATAGAAATCTCTATACTATTATTACTCGAAAAATGCTTAATTTTCTTCTGATTAAAGGAATAAAAGAGTCTAGTGGTATTTTCGAGAAGTTAGGTTCACGCATCGACGAAATGAGTGATGTTACTTCTGAAATTAATCGACCAACAAAAAAGCAGGTTTTGGAGCAAATTTATTATTTAGCTAATGATATTTTTGCACTAGCATCAAAATATCTTGATGAGGACTTTATTGTTAATCAAATACAAAGATGGATTAATGACGAAAATGCAAAATTGGTTACCAAAACACTGAACGATCCTAATGCTTCATTGTTCGATATTGGCGAAGCAGTCCGAAGATACTATAAAATGAACCCCAATACTGATGATGATAAATCTGCTCAATCGATTGGTATGGTTGTATCGTTAATTCGTAGATTTTTCTCAGAACAATTGGAGTTTATCAATATTGCGAAAAACTTTTTTGATATTAAAGATTTCTATCAACTGTTACCAAATATCATTTTCGCATCGGAAAGTTATGGTACTGTTGGAGGAAAGAGTTCAGGCATTTTATTAGCTGCTAAGATAATTGAGAAAGAAAAGAAATTCAACCAAATTCTAAATGATATAAAAATACCCAGAACATGGTTTATTCCTTCTGATGGAGAAACCAATTTTATTTATTATAATAATTTGGAAGACGTTATTGAGCAAAAGTATCGCACGCTCGAGGAGATACGCAAGGAATATCCATATACAATGCAAGTATTTAAGAACTCACAATTCCCCGAAGAAATGATTAATGGTCTTTCTCGAGTTTTGGATGAAGTTGGTGATAATCCTATAGTTGTTAGGAGTTCTTCTTTGCTGGAGGACCGAATGGGCACAGCTTTTGCCGGAAAATACAAAAGCTTGTTTTTAGCGAATCAGGGAAAGAAAAAAGAAAGGCTCGACTCACTTTTAGATGCAATAGCCGAAGTTTATGCCTCTGTTTTCTCTCCAGATCCAATAAGCTATAGAAAAGAGATGGGATTGTTGGATTTTAATGAAGGAATGGGTATTATTATACAAGAAGTAGTTGGAACTAAAGTTGGACACTATTATTTTCCAGCTTATGCTGGGGTAGGATTTAGCAACAATGATTTTCGTTGGAGCCCTCGAATTAAACGTGAAGATGGACTTTTAAGATTAGTACCTGGATTGGGAACACGAGCCGTAGATAGGGTTGGTAATGACTTTCCAATTCTCATATCGCCAGGGCAAATGGACTTGAGAGTAAATCTTAATGTCAGGGAAGCAATAACATACTCACCACATTACATTGATGTTATTAATTTGGAGAAAAATACCTTCGAAACAATAGAATTAAGAAAACTAATCAAAGATATTGGTAACCAATATCCAATGATAAACGAAGTTTTCTCCATTGTTGAACACAACAACATAAAGGCTCCAGTCGGATTAGGTATAGATACCAGAAAGGACGACATTATTGTAACTTTTGATAATTTGGTTCGGCGAACTCGGTATGTTAAGAAGATTGGTAAATTAATTGAAGTATTAAAGCAAAACTTTCATTTACCTGTTGACATCGAATTTGCATGCGACGGAAAGAATTTATACGTTCTTCAGTGCCGTCAGCAAAGTTCATACGAGTCGGAGTTGTCGCCTTCGGTAATTCCAGAAAATATCCCAAAAGATAACATAGTGTTTACAGCAAATAAATATATATCCAATGCCAAAGTTCCTGATATTGCTTACATTGTTTATGTTGAACCAGAAGCCTATTATAATGCAAAAACAATTCATGAATTGGAAGATACAGCCAGAGCAATCAGCAAATTGAATCAAAGTTTACCTAAAAAATCCTTTATTCTTATCGGTCCTGGACGATGGGGTACTCGCGACGACATCCGGTTGGGGGTAAAGATTTCCTATTCGGATATTAACAATACTGCAATGTTGATTGAAGTTGCTAAGTCGAAGAATGGATATACTCCGGAATTATCCTTTGGAACCCATTTTTTCCAGGATTTGGTTGAAAGTAAGATTTATTACCTGCCACTTTATCCCGAACAAAATGATACTTTGTTTAATTTCGAACTCTTCCAAAATGCTGAGAATGTTTTGGAACGATACATTTCTGGTTTCGACCATCTAAGAGATATCGTAAAAGTAATAAATGTTCGCGAAATTACAAATGGAAAAATTTTGCGAATATTAATGAATTCAGATGAAGAAAAGGCAGTAGCGTTCTTTACATCTGCTGATGTTACAACTGTTCAAAAAAGCTCAGAACAGATCAAAGTGAATACAACCGAAGCTCAAATATGGCGTTCCAGAATGGTAGAAGCCTTTGTAAGTTCGATTGACACCACTCGATTTGGATTGGTTGGAATCTACTTAACAGGATCTGTGCTGGATGGAACAGCAAAACCTAATTCTGACATTGATATTGTCTTGCATTTCCAAGGAACAATACAGCAGAAAAATGAGTTACTTATCTGGTGTGAGGGTTGGAATTTGTCCTTGTCCCATATTAATTACAATCGTTCTGGATACAAGATTGAACGCATTTTGGATGTTTTACTGGTGGACGATGAAACTCTTCAGAACAACAAGTTCTATGCTGATTTAATTAATCCAGCGATGATGAAATCAAAAAGATTGAAATAAAATTGATATTATTACAAAATAATTTTGATTGATAATCACAGAAAAATTCTTAAATTAGTATTTTATATTATTTGTTATTAAAATATGAATGTAACAACAAAATCTCAAGCAGACGAAATCAATAGAATTCGTAACGAGAAAATATATAAAGAACTGCTTCGCCAAGATGTGTCCCTTATTTTCGACGATGCTCTGGATAACGATATGATTTTAAATATGGGACCCCAACACCCTGCTACTCACGGAGTGCTTAGGGTTGTTTTGCGTCTGGATGGTGAAACTATTGTGAATGCAGTTCCCGAATTGGGCTACCTACATAGAGGATACGAAAAGTTAGCGGAAAACGTAACCTATCATGAATTTATTCCTCACACCGATAGATTAGATTATCTTTCTCCTATGTCCAACAACACTGCAATTGCTCTTGCAATTGAAAATAGTTTGGGTATCGAAGCATCTCCCCGAGCACAATGGATTAGAACCCTTATATCCGAGATGGCACGAGTTTCATCCCACCTTATGGCTATGGGTTCAACTTGCCTCGATTTGGGTGCAATGACTGTGTTCCTCTGGACTTTTGTGGAAAGGGAAAAGCTTTATGATTTATTTCAAGAAATTTGCGGTGCACGTTTCACAACAAGTTATACTCGCATCGGTGGGGTAGCTAATGACATACCTGATAACATTCTCCAAGAAATTAAAAAATGGCTCGACGAATTCCCCGCTAAACTAAAGAAGAGCGAAGCCCTTGTTCACCGTAACCGTATATTCATAGATAGAATGGCAGGAATCGGCTACTTATCCCAAGAAAAAGCAATTAAGTTGGGTGCAACTGGTCCCGTGATTCGAGGCTCTGGTGTTGCCCGTGATTTACGCCGCGACAACCCCTATTTGGTTTATAATGAACTGGATTTCGATATTATCACCGAAAATGATGGCGATTGCCTCGCTCGTTATATGGTTCGTATTCGTGAAATGTACGAAAGTGCAAAGTTAATACACCAAATCCTCGATAAAATGCCTAAAGGCGATGTTCTTGCAAACAAACCCAAACAAGTTTTGCCCAAGAAAAGCGAAATTTACACCAAAATGGAAGAATTAATCCACGATTTTATGTTGATTAATTTTGGTGCTGCTCCAGAACCGGGCTCAACTTACACCGCAATAGAATCTCCTAAAGGAGAACTTGGCTTTTATATTGTTTCCGATGGCACTGGCCATCCTTGGAAGCTCAAAATGAGGTCTCCTTCAACTTCTAATCTTCAAACTTTGGCCGAAATGGCTCGAGGTTCGATGATTGCCGATATGGTTGTTATTATTGGCTCTGTGGATCCAATTATGGGTGAAGCAGATAAATAACTTTTTCAATTAAGTGCAGCTTATATGAAATCTCTTTTTCTTGTTTTTGCCTGCATTTTGCTGGCAAACAATTCATATTTGCTTGCTGCTGACGAAGAATCGACCGAAAACGCTTCGTTTCCGTTCTAATCTAATTTGAAATCGAATCAAAATAAAATCTAAAGAATTATAACATTACTCGGTTCGCTTGTGAATTCCCCTTTTTGGGCTCTCACTCGGATAAAATTACTTCCTGAGGGTTCGAGAAGGGGTGTTTCGTATGTGGTTTTGGTCGTCGAACCAATGATTCGCCATCCTGTTGAGTAATTATTACTAAATTCTACTAAGAAAACAGTTCCCGATACATTTCCATTGCGGTTCCATTTAATATTTGCAAGTCCTGTTGTACTGATTTTAGCTGATAATTCTGTAGGAGGAACCGGAAGCGTTGGTGTAGGAGTCGGATCTGGTACAGTAAGACCCAACTGTTCTTTAATATTATTCGGAACTCCTGGCCGAGCTTGTATTTGCTTAGCTAAAACACGTATATTTGTAACTAATTGGTCTTTAGATGAATTCTTTGCTTCTACTGCCGCTTTGGCTTCGGCTTGTTTTGCAATGGAATTATTCAATTTTGTTGAATAATCAGTCTTTTTTGTAGTAACTGCGGTTATATCTGGAGCAGTTAAACCTAATGTTGCAAGATTGGCATTTGCAACTGCAATAAAATTCTCTGTCCAAGGAATGATATCGCCTTCTTTACTTGGAATATAATCCTTTGATGGCATAATAGTACCTCCTTTAATTTTGAAATATTTTATTTATTATTTATCATAAGTTAATTATGATTTAATTTGCCTTTATTTTAATTCAGTTTGCCTTCCTTTTAAATCAATTTGCCTTCCTTTTAAATCAATTTGCCTTCCTTTTAAATCAATTTGCCTTCCTTTTAAATTAGTTTTTTTAATATTTAATTCATTTTGATATATTATTAAAACTAATATATGCAATTTAATAATAAATTATTTAATAACAATAATCTTTTTATTTATTTTATTAATATTAATATAATAAACACCATTAGAAAGATATGATATATCAATATTATGATTTAAAACCGATGCATTTACGCTTGTAGATAATACACAATTGCCCAAAATATCATAAATATTAATCAATTTATCTTTATTATCGTCCAATTTTGTATTAAAATTAAGTATTAATTCATCAGAATTATTATTAATTATAATAAAATCGTCCAAATCTACTTCATTAACACTTACTGGCTTTTTGCAAAGACTTCCATCTCGTCTAATATTGTTTTGAAACATTAACCAATCAGATCCTTCACTTTTATTTCCAGACAAAAGATATGCTCGTCCATAGTTTTTTGATACATCTGGATAATCTGTGAATCCTCCTACAACAAAAACATCTTTAATTCCATCTTTATTAAAATCTGCTATAAGTGGAGCATGATTAATATCAAATGATTTACCAATATGTTCAGCTAAATCACAAGTATATAGAACTGATCCATTTGTTCCTTGAAGCACATAGACTTGTCCTTTGTCTGAAGCAAAAACGATATCAGGTAAACCATCATTATTTAAATCTGATAATGCAACGCCTCGGAACGAAACCTGACCTTTTGGAATCCAATAACTCCATAATTCAGCTCCTTGTGAATTCAAAACAGTTACTTGAAATGCAGAAGTAAATATTATTTCGCAAGAACCATCTCCATTTAAATCGGCAACGACCGCTGGACTTCCGATATAATACAAATCAGGTTTGGTAAAAGTCCAAATCGTTTCGCCAGTAGCTCCATCTAATGCATGGAGAGTCGCTCCATATTCGCCTATGATTAAATCTGGTTTATTATCGCCATTAACATCAACAACAGCGGTTCCATGATAAACAACTCCGTTCAAATCCTTTTTCCAAAGAAGTATTTGATCATATCCTCGGTATGCATATATTCTGTTTGTATCTCCTTTATTTAAACACCAAGTTGCAACTACTATGTCGAGGATTCCATCTGAATCCAAATCGACCAAAGTAGGAGCAGTTTGGATCCAAATATTTTCCTGAACTTGTATTTCCCACTTACGTTGACCCGATAAAGCATCCAAACAAATCAAATAATCCCAAAATTGACCATGAATTACTTCTAATTTGCCATCTCCGTCAATGTCTCCGAGTGAAGGAGGAGAATCGCTGCCTCTTGTTGGAGCAGTCCAACGCAAAGAACCATCAATTCCATTAAAACAGAAAGTGGTGGGATTGCAAGATGAAGGAACTATAACTTCAGGCAAAGTGTCTCCGTCTAAATCATAAATTAAAGTAGCTACATCGTTACAACCTTGGGATCCTTTTGCAGCGGCATTGTATTTCCAGAGAAGTTTTCCGTCCAATCCACTAAGAGCGTAAATGCAAGAATCATTGCGATAACATCCAAACACAATGTCGAGATATCCATCACGATTTAAATCACCCGCAGAAGATTGTCCGAAAGCCGAATCATTAGTATCATACCACCAAAGAATATCCTGAGGATGCAAAGACGAAGAAGAAATGATAAAAAATAATGCAAAAGGAAGTAAAAACATTTTCATATCATATCCTGTTGATTAATAATCGAATCAATGTATAAAAGAATGGTATTAAATTAATAAAAAATTATCAATTAACAATACAAAATGATATAAAAATAAAATAAAAGGGGGTTAAGATAAAAAGAAAGGTAAGGAATATTATTCTTCTTGGTATTTATCTGCATTCAAATGGACATTAGCAGGAAGAACTTTGCCATTCATGTAGATTTCGGGATTTACAATTGAACAGGAAACAAACCGAGTTTTAACGCCAGCTTCCAAAAACATCGTAAGAGTACGCGAAATTACTTCGTTCCAGTTTCCATCTGTGTGTTGATTGTAAAAATCTTGACCATTTTGGTGTATAATCACTTCGGAAATACCTGTTTGGATAATTGCACGGGCACAATCCATACAAGGAGTCCACGAAACATAAAGTTTACAACCTTTTAATGAAGTTCCGCGGCGTGCAGCGTTATAAATTGCGTTTCTTTCTGCATGTTCTATCCAATAATACTTTTCTCCGTTATCTCTTTTTATTCTCTTTTCTTCTCTATCTATTTCTACGCCACGTGGAAGTGAATTATAACCAGTCGAAACCAGAACGTTATCACTATCAACTATAACAGATCCGACATGAGTTAAAGGATCTCGGCTTCTCATTCCAACTAAATAACACAAAGTTATGTATAATTGGTCCCAATCTGGTCTGTTCATAAGTCCTCCTGTTTTTACAAAATTAAGAATTATTATTTATTTTGATTATATAAATGTTGAATTAGCTCCTTTAGGATCGAAAGGTCGTGGGAAAGATCAATAGTGTTGCGAAAACAACCGGAATTGGGCTGCAGATAAACCGTATGGAAACGATCCAAAACCTCGGGGGCATCAATATCATCCAAAAGGGTACGAAGAAGATCTTGAAATTGGTAAAAAGATTTTTCCAATTCACGCTGGAGGTTTGCGTTGTCATCCTTCGGATTCGAAAGGGATTTATTTAGATTCCAAATGGACTTACCGAGAAAGATAATTAGCTGAATATGATCGGGAGTGGCTTTAAGCGCACCAATTTCGAGGATAATTTGGATGTCCTTGGTCTTACGGAGAGTATTTTTGGAATAATTTTGAAGGAAATCGACAACATTTAAAGTATCATTGGAGATAATCATATTATAAACCGGATATACTTACATCATTTACCTTAAAAGACGGAGCTTGAATGCTTCTATTTTTAATGGGATTGTTTGCAAAAGCTTCGATATTGTTCAATAACGAAAGGAGATTGGTCGAATATGTAATCTCGTGAACCGGAAATGAAATCTCGCCATCTTCAATCATAAGTCCGAAGGCTCCTTTCGAAATGTCGCCGGTTGTAGTATTAGTTCCTTGCCCTATAGATGAAGTGATAAGGAGTCCTTTCTTTGTGGAATGGATCAAATCCTCTTGGGAAAGACTTCCAGGCGAAACGATAAGGTTTGTAATTCCCGAAGCACGGGCATTAGATGGAATGTTGAGCTTTCTACCATAATAAGAATCGAGGAAATAATTGTTGAGAATACCATTTTCTATGATATTAAGAGGCAAAACAGGAAGACAATCAGCATCAAATGGAATGCTACCAATTCCTTTTGGAATGTTGGGAATATCATTAATGGTGAGATTGTCCACAGCGATTTTTTGATTGAGTTTTCCGGCAAGGCAACTACGGTTCATATAAATCAGTGCACCAGAAAGACAAGCGGTTAGCATTCCAAAAACCGAAGAAGCAACTGAAGGTTCAAAGATAACATCCAGAGTTTGTGATTTGATTTTCCGAGCACCGAGCAATCTGGTTGAGCGGTTAATGGCTGTTTTTGCAATTTGTTCAATATCCGATAAATCGGAGTAAAAAACTGAGCTATCGTACCATCCATCTTCGTAAGAGTTTTCATTATCTTTTGTATGGAGATGAATTCCAGCAGCAGCCGAGGAAGAATCGAAACCTGCTAAAAAACCATTCGAATTTCCCACAAAAACTTTACTCAAGGATGTACCAAAAAAGGAACCATCCGAAAGATCTATTTGGGAATCAGATAGGCAAATCCTTTCCAATTCCTTTGCTTTTTGAATTTTCTCATCTATACTCACTTTTTCGATTTCAGGGTCGTAGATTTGTAATTTATTTAAATCAAAATCATTGGTAATAAAGTCTGCAAGTCGAGCAAAAGGGTCGGGTTCGCTGTGTTTAGCTCTTTGAATTGTTGAAATAATCAGTTTATTGATTGTAGCTGTTCGCAGATCTGAAGTACTGGCTGATGCAATTCTATCATTTACATTTATTTTTAAAGTAAGAACATTTGAAATCGATTTATTAAATTCTTCGATTTCGCCGTTACGAATTGTAACGGAAAAATCATCAGAGTAAAGTAGGCTCAATTGGGTTTGCGAAGCACCATTTTTTTGTGCAAAATCGATGTACTGTTCTATATTTTCTTTAAATTTATTCATTGCTGCCTCCTACGGTCATGTGTGAGATTTTTAAAGTTGGAGTTCCGCTAGTTACAGGAACCGATTGTCCATTTTTTCCACAAGTACCTAAGAAAAACTGAGTATCGTTGCCTATCATTTCGATTCGTTTCAGAATTTCTAAATTACTTCCAATTAAAGTGGCATTTTTGATGGGAGATGTAATCTTACCATTTTCAATTAAATATCCTAAATTAATGGAAAATGTAAATTTACCAGTGCCATTTACCATACCCCCTTGGAAAGATTTTGCCAATATTCCATATTTAACTCTTTCGATGATTTCAGAAGGGTGATAATCACCTGAAGCGAGAATTGTGTTACTCATTCTGGGCATTGGTGGATATCTATATGATTGCCTTCGTCCATGTGCATTTCGTTCTTGATTCATCAATTTTGCATTCAAGTAATCATTCATAAAACCAACCAATTTACCTTTTTCGACAAGGATTGAATCAGTTGGTGCCATTCCTTCATCATCAATATTGTAGCTTCCTCTGAAACCCATAATATTGGGGTTATCATATATAGTTACATTCGAATTGGCAACAATCTGACCATATTTATCCCACATAACTGATGTTTTATTTCGAATACTGTCGAGTTCGAGGGGATGACCGATAGCCTCGTGAATCATCACTCCACTTTCCGAAGAATCGAGCACTACAGGAATTTCTCCCATAGGGGCATTACGTGCATCCAATAAGATTACTGCTTCTTCACTGGCTTTGCTACCAATTTGCTCTGGAGTAACAGTTGAAAAGTAAAAATCCCTGTTATATCTACCACCATTATTTGCCGAAGCAGTAGATTTTGTACTTCCCTTACTTGCTATTGAAGAAACCATTAGCCTGACCTGAGGTCGACTGTCCGAAATCATCAATCCTTCGCTATTTGCAATTGTTATGTAAGTTAATGAACTGCTTAGGTTTGCACTAACTTTCTCTATTTGAGGACTAAAGTTCTTTGCAGCATCGTAGGCACGGCGGAGTATATTAATTTGAGTCTTTGTACTATTTTCTACTAAGTTTTTATTGTAATCGTATAAATTAAAAGGAATACTAATTTTATTTAATCCTTTTATCTTGATCTTAGAATTGGAACTTGCAATTATGGCAGCTGTTTGGGCAGTTTCTATTAATTTATCCCAACTCAATTCATTTGTGAATGCATAACCAGTTTTTTCTCCATCAATTACTCTAATACCTACACCAAGCGAAATGGAATTACTGGTATTTTTTACAATATCTTCTTGAATAATAATTTCGGAATTGATAGAATATTGAAAAAAAATATCTGCAAAATCGCCACCACGACGCAGCGATTCGTTTATCAATCTTGTAAAAGTTTGCTTATCTAATCCAAATTTATTGTACATTATATTTCCACTATGAATTATTTATGACGAAAATGACGTTTTAAAGTTTAAACTTCAAAACGAAAATATTTTTAAAGATAGAACAATTATTCCAAAAAAATGTTATTTTTACATAATACTTAGACAACCATCTAATTAAGGAGGTGTAAAATGAATCATACTTCGAAGAATTACAAGCGTACGATACTTTTTGTGGTGCTTTTATTAAGTGTTTTTACTTTTGTTGCACTTGCAGAGATGATAATAACAATAAAAGTATCTCCTAACATCTTAAATCTTAAAAACAACGGCCAAGTGGTAACTATCCATACTGATATTTCTTACAATTCAGTAGTTGGAGCATCTGTTACCCTCAATGGAATAACTATTTACTATTGGAAATCTGAAGACAGAGGAAACTTCGTTGCAAAATTTAACATCAATGATATTAAGAATTTACCATTAAAAATTGATGAGTATAACACATTAACTTTGAAAGGTACTACAGTTAATGGGGAACTATTTATTGGTTCCGAACAAATTTTAGTAATAAGCCCTAAGTAAATAAGACTAAGGTTTTTTATTCAGGTTTATTTGTGATAACTAAAAAATGTATGAGTTTTATTTAGTTGTTTTACATTTTGATATGTAATTGTTATTACTAATATTTTACAGAACATCCATAGGGAGCAGTTGTTTTCGTAGGTATAGGCTTGCCAGCAAAAAGAGCATTGAACACTTCGGATACATAATTTGTTGCTTTGGGTATGTCATCTACATCTGTTGATTTGATATTATCGATGGCTCCCTGATAAACCAGTTTTCCTTCCTTATCTATAATATAAATGTGCGGAGTAACTTTTGCTCCATACATTTTTCCGACTTTTCCATCAGTATCAATCAAATATGCTGTCATTTTGGCTTTATTGTCGCCAATTCGCTTATTTATTTCTTCTGATTTAAAGAATCCTTGCTTACCTTCGTTAGAAGAGCAAATTGACAACCAAATTACACCTTTTGCAGTGTATTCTTTTTGTAATTTCTGCATATTTTCACTTTTGTAATGCTTTACGACGAATGGACAATCGAAATTAATCCATTCCAAGACAACGTATTTCCCAGTAACATCGCTCAGTTTGTGAGTTTTACCATTACTATCTGTTAATTGAAAGTCAGGTGCTTTTTTGTCTAATTCTGCGGTTTGTGCATTGATGCTCAATTGTAGCAATATTGTTGCAAAGGCTACCAATATAGATTTGCTTAATATTTTCATTTGAAACCTCTTTAATTTTTGATTAATATTGTTGTATAAAAACTATTTTGTTTTATTTTGCCCTTTTCATTTTTAAATACAAATAACCCTTCTATTTGGTTTGGATTATTTTCTCTGAATTTATCAAGAGGAACAGTTATTTCGTAAAAGCTCTTCGTATTATTTCTCTGAATTTGATTGTAAACTAAATAACCAGGAGTAATAGGATAAAAATCCAGTTCACTTTGACCTTCTCTTGGAATTTTAAAAACTATTGAGTTATCAACTATAGATGCGTCAAATGTTTCATTTTTTCGATTTTGTGGATATTTATCAATTTTAACTTTGTTGGTTTTTATAAAATTTTTTGCAATTTCAACTGGGATTTTTAAATTAATCTTTCCGGGGTAGCATTCGTTTTTGCACATTAACCAAGAAACATCAAAATCCAGGGTATTAGTTCCCATTTTGGCGTTTCGATCAATGATAAATTTCGAAACCATTTTTGTTTTATTTTCATAGCAATAAAACACCAAATCTTCTTCCTTGAGAATTTTCGGAATATCCATTAATACTTCAAGTTGTTTGCCAATTTTATTATCTTTGGGTTCAATTACTGTTGGTAAACCAGCATCTCCAGGATTTATCCAATATATATGCCATCCTTTTTTTATCCCAAAAGTGAATTCTACTAAAAGAGTATCACCTGGTGCAATTACTCGATGAGACAATTTATAAGTAACTTTTACGGCATCTGCAACAGGATTTGCGATTGTGATTTGTATAGAAAAAATTATAATAAGTACAAATATCAGTGGTATCATTTAAATAATAACGACTATCGAGAGTGATAATTTTAAAAATAATTAGTATAGGCTAATTTATAAGATATAGAGCATGAATTAATCGAACATAGAATTAATTAATAAATTCAAAGCTCTTTCAAATTCATCAATTGCAATTTGGTTAATATCACCTTTGCCTATTAATGCAATAAAATTGTTGTCGTCGGGGCTCCATTCATCGAATTTTTCGATTGTATCGTAAAAAATTATTTGCTTTATTTCCAAAGCAGAAGCAAAGTGGGTTATTGCAGTATCAGGGGTGATAACCAAATCATATTTTGGCATTTCCTGTATTAATGAAATTATATCATATTTCCCAATTTCTTCCTGCGTTAAAGCACCTTTTTCGAGTAAACTATCAAGTATTGGATATGATTCGGGAGAGGAAGTAAAAACAATAGATATGTTATTGTTAATTGATTTTATTGAATATTTTATTTGAACAATTTTATCTTCAGTAAAAATTCTGGATTTCTCGAAACCGCTTATGTTTATTAATATTTTGTTAATTTTCGGGTTGAAATTTTTCTTTTTATTTTCTTCTGTAAATTTCTCATTTAATAAATAATAATTTCTGAAAGTTAATTTTTCAATAGATACTGCTTGTAGCATCCATTGAAGCATTTTATAATATTTTTCTTCTTTTCCGTTGTAAATATTTTGAAATGTTAACCCGTAGGACTTGAATTTATAATCATTCTTAAAAGAAGCAATTTTGAAACCAATTTTAATGGCTTTTTTGGAGATAAAGTTGAACATCATTGCGGTATTGGTGATTTTTGTGTGTTTTGAAGCGATTAAAATATCGTAATCGGAAAATTTTTTTATTTCAAAGGCAATCTTTGCCAAATCAATTAAGGATGGTCGATGACTAATGCAAAAGATTTTTCGGATATTATTGTCGTACTCAATCAGTTTTGCATTTCGATGCGAAGCAACAATGTCAATATTTACAATAGGATTCATTTCCTTCAACAAACGAATCAGAGGGGTTGTAAGCACATAGTCGCCCAATCCGTCGTTTCGTAACAATAGCACATTTTTGACTTCTTTAAGATTAATTTTAATTTCAGGAAATGGTCTAACTCTAAGGGAAATAAGTATCAAAAAAATCCTTTTAATTTTATCCTTAAGCTTAACTTTTTTCAATTTATCGTTTGAATTTATTGAATTAAAAGGAATCTTTGTTGTATTTTTCGGATTAATAAGCATAAATCATTTGAAATAAATACAAAATTAGTATGTATTAATGTTAATTCAAAATAATCATCAAATTAATTCCCATATACAATTAGTATGATGAAATAAGATTAATACGGGAACTTGTCATTCGTCGCCTTGTGGCTTCTAAGGATGATTTCGTTTTTTTGAAATAGGAATAAAAAAATAGAATTACCTTAAATCAATTTCCTCAACATCTTTGGGAAGTTTGAATTGAAAGGAACCCTTACTTGCTTTGGGATTATATTTAAGATTGGATATTTTAATATTACCGCTGTTTTTTGCAATATTGAATTTGATGTTTGTAATGTTATATTTGTCGTCGTAGCTCAATTCAATTGATTCATTCGGATTATTAGTAGAAGCAAGGGTAAGAAGATTGTAGTTTTTCTTTTTCGTACCTAATACAGATTGTAAATTAATAGGCTTATAGTTTTCAGTTATGTTAAAGAAAATATTTTGTAAGGATGCTGACTGCGTCCTGCCAAAATCCGAAATTACAACTTGTTTTTGTTTTAAATCATAGTTCCAAACAGAAGAACCATCACACACCAATATCCTATCAGCGAGAGCCATCTTGAACATATTGGACTTATTTGCAATTATGTAACCTTTATAATTTGGATCGTTTATCGAAACAAAATTGAAAGAAATTGTTTCTATTTTGGTCAATTTATCTTTAAAATAATTGAAAGCATCTTCTTTAGTTTGCGAATTTAAATTGAAATGTGTAATGATTACAAACAGAATTAGAAACAATATTTTTAAAGAAAGCTTTACCATATTAATACCTAATTATATATTTTTTTTAGTTGGTTGATTACACTTTGCAAAGCAGTATCGGGGGATTGCGACTTGATAGTAGCTCCCGCAGCATTAACATGGCCACCACCACCAAGTGAATTTGCAATTGAATTTACCTGAATATCACCTTTACTTCGTAATGAAATTTTGAATTCTCCTCTTTCGAATACTTCAGTTAGCAGAATACCGATTTCGACCCCTTCAACAGATAAAGTACGGTCCACAAAAAATTCTGTATCGCGATAATTCGTTCCTGTTGTTGCAAAATCATCTTTGCCAATTGTCATAATGCACACTTTACCGTTAAAATGTAGTTGCATCTTTGAGAGTGCAATTCCAAGTAGCCTAACAATCTTTAATGGATTTTGATTATGGACGAAGTCGTAGATTTTGTAGGGATCGGCGCCTGCATCAATTAAATGAGCAATTATGCGATGCACTTCCGAAGTAGTTCTCTGATATCGAAAGCTACCAGTATCAGTCATAATAGCCACATAAATACATTCTGCGATCTTTTGTGATAAATTAAAATTTTCATCCTCAGTTAATAATCTATAAATCAATTCACCAGTAGAGGAAACTTCGGTATCTGAATAAATTAGGTTTGCAAAATTCTTAGGATTAGTATGATGGTCAATCACAATTTTAAATGCAGTGGATTGCTCGAGAACTTGCGATAGCAAGCGGATTCGGGATATATCGTTTAAATCGAGAAAAACAATTGTGTCGGTAGAATTAATGTAGCTGTTATGCCGGTTTGGATTATAGGATTCTACTATTTTGGAATCAGTAAGAAACAATAAATTACGAGGCACATCATCGCTAATGATAACTTGAGTTGCTACATTATTCTGAATTAAATAATGATATAATGCTAATGCAGAGCCAATTGCGTCGCCATCTGGATTGGTGTGGGTTGTGATTAATACTTTTTTTGAACTTTTTAAAATATTTAATATTTCATTGTGCAGTATTTTTGAATTATTCATTAATTTGTATTTTTTCTATAATTGAATTGACGAAAAAAGAG